>CACGBI010000004.1 GCA_902571235.1 uncultured Pelagibacteraceae bacterium | reverse complement strand
AAGCAGGTGTTCCTAAAAAAGAAGCTGAAGAAATTAAAGCTAAATTAGAAGCAGCGGGCGCTAAAGTAGAACTTAAATAAATTAATAGAAAGAATTCATAAACTGATTAATTCGTTAATCAGTTTAATACATAGATGCAAATATCTTTTACTGAAAAAAAGAATATTAGAAAAAGTTTTGGCAAACTAAAAGAAAGTTTATCAATCCCTAATCTTATAGAAGTTCAAAAAAATTCTTATGATGAGTTAACTGATTTTAATAATGAGTCAGAAATCACAAAGGGTTTTGATAGAGTTTTTAAAAGTATTTTTCCCATTGAAGATTTAAATGACAAAGCAACTTTAGAATATGTATCTTATAGGCTAGAAAAACCAAAATTTGATGTTGAAGAATGTATTGCGAGAGGTTTAACTTACTCATCTGCACTTAAGTGTACTTTAAGATTAGTTGTTTACGAAATTGATCAAGAAAATAATACAAAGGATATTTTATCAGCAAAAGAACAAGAAGTTTATATGGGTGAAGTACCTATGATGACAAATAGTGGTACTTTTATCACTAATGGTGTTCAAAGGGTTGTAGTAAACCAAATGCATAGAAGTCCGGGTGTATTTTTTGATCATGATAAAGGTAAAACACATGCTAGTGGAAAACTTTTGTTTAATTGTAGAGTTATACCTAATAGAGGATCCTGGTTAGATTTTGAATATGATGTTAAAGATTTTTTATATTTTAAGATTGATAGAAAGAAAAAAATATTAGCTTCTACATTATTGTTAGCTTTAGGTTATTCAAAATCTGAAATCGTTAATGAATTTTTTCCGAGTGTGCAAGCAAAATACTTACTATTTTTGACGCTGAAGCATTTAATATTCCTATAATATTGGCTCGAGCTTCATTTAAAGTAGGTAAATTAGCAACTTTTTCTACTCCTGCTTGATCTAAAACTTCATTATCCATTAATCCACCAATAAGTTTTAGATTTTCATTATCTTTGGCAAATTTAGAGAGAATCCTTGCTGACATTATTGCATCTTCCCCAAAGGCAACAGCTGTAGGTCCAGTGAAAAGATTTGATAAATCTTTACACTTAGTTTTTTCTAACGCTAATTTAGTTATTCTATTTTTTGTAATTTTAAAAACTATACCATGTTCTCTCATTTTTGATCTAAGTTCATCTAATTGAGGCATAGTTAAACCTTGATAATGAGTTACCATTACAGCTTTACTGTTTTCAAACTGGCTGGTCATGTCGGTTATATAATTTTTCTTTTGTTCTTTATTCATCATAAATTTAAATCACCTTACCAAGTTTTAATTTATAAGAAACACCCATTGTAGAAGTTATAAAGGTATTTTTTATTAAATCACCTTTTAAAGTATTATTCGATTTTTCTTTCTCTAATGCATCAAGAATTGAATTATAATTTTTTAACAATTGATCATCACTAAAAGATTTTTTTCCTATACTGACACCTATATTTCCATCTTTATCATTTCTTATTTCTACTTGACCTGATTTTGCATCTTTAATAGCAGTTTTTAAATCTTCTGTTACTGAACCTAGTTTAGGATTAGGCATTAAACCTTTTGGACCAAGAACTTTTCCTAACTTAGAAAGTTTAATCATCATTGACGGTGTACATATTAATTTTTCAAAATTCATTTCACCAGATTTTATTTTTTCAATAAATTCATCTCCACCAACCAAGTCTGCACCAGAATCTTTTGCCTCTGTTATTTTTGAGTCTTCACATACGACTGCTACTTTTACTTTTTTTCCTGTGCCACCAGGCAAATTCACAACAGTTCTAATATTAATTTCACTTTTTTTTTGTTTATTATTTATTTGAAAGCTTAAGTCTATAGACTCATCAAATTTTGTTGTACAATTTTTTTTGACTTCTGTTAAAAGTTTTTCAATTGCTTCAGATGGTAAATCTGAAGTTTTTTCTGGTAGTTTTTTAAATCTTTTTGAAGTCATTACTCTTTAACCTCAATTCCCATTGATCTTGCAGATCCCGAAATAATTTTTACTGCTTGGTCTAAATCGAGTGCATTTAGATCATTCATTTTTTGTTTGGCAATTTCTTCCGCTTGTTTTTTAGTTATTGAAGCTACAATATTTCTTCCTGGTTCTTTAGATCCACTTTTTAATTTTGCAGCTTCTCTAATAAAGAAAGATGCAGGAGGTGATTTTATTTTAAAATCAAATTTCTTATCTTTATATACTGTAATTTCAACTGGTACAGGTTTGCCTGCCATTGATTTTGTTTTATCGTTAAATGCCTTACAGAATTCCATTATGTTTACACCACGTTGACCTAATGCTGGTCCTACTGGCGGTGCAGGATTAGCTTGACCACCTTTTATTTGTAACTTAATAAATCCACTAATTTCTTTTTTTGCAGCCATTAACTTATTTTCTCCACTTGATTATATTCTAATTCAACCGGTGTTGGTCGTCCAAATATAGAAACCGAAACCTTAAGTCTAGACTTTTCTTCATCAATACCTTCAACCATACCGCTGAAAGATGCAAAAGGTCCGTCAACAACTTGAACTTTTTCTCCAACGCTGTACTCTATACCAGATTTTGGCTGTGCCACACCATCTTTTATTTGACCTAAAATCTTTTCAATTTCATTGTCTGACACTGGTACAGGGATACCTTTTGTACCTAAAAAACCACTTACTCTCTTAATATTCTTTATCATGTGATATATACTGTTATCCATCTCACTTTTAATTAAAACATAACCAGGAAAATACTTTTTTTTTCTTTGAATTCTTTTTCCTCTTTTTACTTCCGTAACATCATGAGTGGGAACTACAATTTCTTCAAATTTATCAGAGATTTTAGCTTTTTCTGCCTCTTCTTTGATTAATCCAGCAACTTTATTCTCAAAACTTGAATGAGATTGAACTATGTACCAATTTTTCATTACAAACTTACCTTAAGTAATAATTCTAAAAAAAATTTTAATACTTGGTCAAGGAGAAGAAAAAATAGTGACATTACTACAGCCATTGCAAAAACCATTAAAGCTCCTTGTAATGTTTCTTTTCCAGTTGGCCAGGTAACTTTAAAAGCCTCTTGTTTAACTTCTTGAATAAATTTTATTGGGTTTTTCATATTTATCTTACTCTATTGGCAGGAGCGGAGGGACTCGAACCCTCAGCCTCCGGTTTTGGAGACCGGCGCTCTACCAATTGAGCTACACTCCTATATAGAGTTTACTCTATAATTTTCGTTACTACTCCAGCTCCAACAGTTCTACCACCTTCTCTAATTGCAAAATTTAACTTTTCTGACATTGCAATTGGAGTGATTAATTTTACTGTAAATTTAGCATCATCACCAGGCATTACCATTTCAGTACCTGCAGGTAATTCTACTTCTCCTGTTACATCAGTTGTTCTGAAATAAAACTGAGGTCTATACTTTGTAAAGAAAGGAGTGTGTCTTCCACCCTCTTCTTTCTTAAGAACATAAGCTTGAGCTTCAAATTTAGTATGTGGTGTCACTGATCCAGGTTTACAAAGAACTTGCCCTCTTTCAATATCATCTCTTTCCACACCTCTTAAAAGAACTCCAACATTATCTCCAGCCTCACCAGAGTCTAAAAGTTTTCTAAACATTTCAACTCCTGTACAAACTGATTTTTTTGTTTCTCTAATACCAACAATTTCAATTTCATCACCAGTTTTAAGTACACCTGACTCTACTCTTCCAGTTGCAACTGTACCTCTTCCAGAAATAGAAAATACATCTTCAACAGGCATTAAGAAATCTTTATCTTTTGGTCTGTCTGGTTGAGGAATATGTTCATCAACATTTTTCATTAATTCTAAAATTGAGTTTTTTCCAATTTCGTCATCTCTTCCTTCAACAGCAGCAAGTGCTGAACCTTTTGCGATTGGAGTTTTGTCTCCTGGAAATTTGTATGAAGTCAATAACTCTTTAATTTCTTCTTCTACAAGTTCAATCATTTCCTTATCATCAACTTGGTCAACTTTATTTAAATAAACAACAATAGCTGGCACACCAACCTGTCTAGCTAAAAGAATATGCTCTCTTGTTTGAGGCATTGGTCCATCAGCAGCATTAACAACTAAAATAGCTCCGTCCATTTGAGCTGCACCTGTAATCATATTTTTTACATAGTCAGCGTGTCCTGGGCAATCCACGTGAGCATAATGTCTTTTTTCTGTTTCATATTCAACGTGAGCAGTTGAGATTGTTATACCTCTTTCTTTTTCTTCAGGCGCTTTATCAATTTCATCATATGCAACTGATTTTCCACCACTTGCTTCAGCTAATACTTTTGTAATCGCTGCAGTTAGTGTTGTTTTACCGTGGTCGACATGGCCGATTGTACCAATATTACAATGCGGTTTATTTCTAACAAATTTTTCTTTTGACATTACTTTTATTCCTCACATTCTTTTATATTAACAATTTTTATTTCTTGGAGCGGGTAAAGGGAATCGAACCCTTACATCCAGCTTGGAAGGCTAGCGTTCTACCATTGAACTACACCCGCACAACCCCAAGAATAACACTCCAGTATTATTTAAAGATTTATTGAATGGTGGAGGGGGAAAGATTCGAACTTTCGAAGACCGAAGTCAACGGGTTTACAGCCCGCCCCATTTGACCGCTCTGGAACCCCTCCTCTTACGGGGAAGTGTCCCCTGTTCAATAAAGCTTCAAACAACACGCGTTTTATATATTTTATTTGTGCAAATGCAATATGAGAATTATTAAGAAAATATAAGAAAAAGCGTGTAAAACTAATCAAAAATTATGAATAAATCGACTTTTTTTATAGTTGGACAACATGCTGTTATTGAGGCTCTTAAAAATCCAAACAGAAAGGTTTTAAGACTATTTTTAACTGAAGAAAGTAAAAAAAATATACATAGAAAAAGTCCAAAAAAAAACCTTTTGGAAGATGTTAAAGTTTATTTCAAAACTAAAAAAGAATTAGATAAATATTCTACAAAAGAAAATCTTCTTCATCAAGGATATGTAGCTGAAATAGAACATTTAGAAAAACCTATTCTAAAAGAATTTATCAAAGATAAAAATGATATTACTTTTGCTTGTTTAGATGGTGTTACCGATCCAAGAAATATTGGTTCATTAATTAGAAGTGCAGCTTCATTTGAAATTGATGGAATTATTATTAAAGAAAGACATTTCCCGGATGAAAGTAAGTTAATGTATAAAGCAGCAAGTGGAGCAATAGAATATGTAAATATATTTGAGGTATCAAATATCAACTCAACTTTAAAAAATTTAAAAGATAAAAATTTTTGGGTTTACGGATTTGATGGTAATGGTGATAAAAACTTCACTGATATTGAATGGAAGGGAAATAATGTTCTTTTATTTGGATCAGAAGGTTTTGGTATGCATCAGCATACATCCAGATATGCTGATTTTTTAGTAAAGATTGATATCAATAAAAAAATTGAAAGTTTAAACATATCAAATACAGCTGCTATTGTATTTCATTACTTAGACTACATTAAAAAATTAAAAGATTAAGTGTCATAAATATTTTGAAATTTATTTATTCTTTTACAATATAACAATAACCAGTAAAATGTTTTAAAAGTTTAAGATTATTTTTTTCTACAAATTCATCAATAGCCACATTAGCTCCTCTCCAATCCCAACCTTTTTTTGGTGAGACTGGTATATTATCATAATATTCATCAAATGTTACAATTCCACCTATTTTAACTTTAGAGAAAAAAAACTCTAAACAATCTTTATATGATTGATAAAGGTCAACATCTAAATGTAGAAAAGATATTTCTTCATCAAAATCTTTAAAACTATTTGGGAAAAAACCTTTTTTAAAAATAATTTTTTCTATATCTTGAATATTATTAGCATTATTTAATAAATTTTCTTTTACTCTTTTTAATGTCATAAGTTTATAATGCCACTTACTAAATTTTAGTACTTTTAATAAATTTTTATGATCATGATTAGAAATTTCCTCTGGGAAACCTTCAAAACTATCAAAAGCATAAATTTTTTTATTAGAAATATTTGATAATATAGAGAGAGTAGCACCTTTTCCTACTCCACACTCTACGATTACTCCATCATTTGGACTCTTGTTTAATAAGTCATACAATAAAATAGCTTTATAAGGTTTCCTATCTTTTTGAAGTGTAAGAGTTTCAATTTTAGATTTTCTCTCTTTAGAATATTTTATTTTTTGAACAATCTTTCTTAAGAAAGTAATTTTTTTTAAATTTTCGTAAATCATATTAAATATATAACAAAGTTTTATAGTCAAAAAATATATCTTTTTAGAGTAAAATATTAATAATATTGATTATCTCTTAATAATATAATAATAGACAAAATATTAATGCCCTTGTAGCTCAGCTGGTAGAGCAATTGATTTGTAATCAATAGGTCCGCGGTTCGAATCCGTGCGGGGGCACCATCACTTAATAAAATCAACGTTAATTTTTTTCAAAAAATTAAATTTCTATTCTAACTGTGCTTATAGTGTGCTTTGATTGTGTATAGAGTGTGTATGGATTGTGTATCAATCAAGTGGTCGTTAAAATTTTTTAATTACTTTCTACTGACTCCATCTTTTTAGAAATGCTGTGGATGTTTGTTCTAATTCTATTTCACATTTTTTATAAATTTCATAATAAAGATTTATATTAATTTTATTATCAAATTTAATTTCTTTTAATATTTCTTTAGATTTTGTTTCTAAATATTTTTTAATTTCTGCTATTTTATTGTCTTTTTGTCTTCTTGAAGAGTACCATAGATCATTCAATCTTTTTCTTTCTTCATCGTCTGCATATCCTATTTGTCCTTCATAAATTTTTAAATTCTTCCAATTTTCATCTGTTTTATCAGAATGCCATTTGTATTTTAAATTATTTAAAGTTTTGTCTGTACTATATCCTTTTTCATTTTCGTATTTTTTTAATTCATCCCAATATTTGTCACCTTTTTTATCTATTTTTATCAACTCTCTCTCTAAGCTTGCTAAAAAAAATTTGCCTTCTTTATCTTCTACAAGATATTTTTGATTTTTTTTTTTTTCTAAAAAATTATTGTCTGCACAGTTTTCTAATGCAGTTTCTTTTTTATTAGAACAGCTAAATAATAAAATGCATAGAAAAGGTATAACTAAAAGTTTTTTCATTTTTTTAATTTATAAGATTTTAAATAATCTTCATATTTTTTAGTTAGTGTTGGCCAATTGTATATACCTTCTTTTTTCCAACTTTTTGTTTCGCCAACTTTGCTGTTATTTAAAACAAATTGGACAGCTTCATCGTGAGGATAAAGATAAATACCGTCTTTAACTTGAAAACAAATATACATATCCTTATTCATATATTTTTTATCTATTGAAAATCTGCTTTTTAATTGCACTTTTAAAAAGATTTTTTGATCTTTATGTTGTGCAATAAAGTCTGCGTTTTTCCAATCATCATAAAGTTTAATTGTAGTGAAGCCATAATCTGCAAGAACAGAACTTATTTTATGAAAATTATAATTTTCCTGCTGTTTAGGATTTAAATCTTTATAATTAATTTTATTATACATTTGAGTATTTTTTCTCTCAAACACATCATCTGTCTTTAATTTAATAATTTTGTGAGGATTTTTTTTTATATCTCTTAAAGTTTCTTTATCCTTTTTTTGCTGCCATAAATTATAAACCCCTGCTCTTTTTTTTGTTTTCTCTAACACTTCAAGATATTCATCAGGTGTACCCTCCATTTTTAATCTCTTCATTTCCTTTTGGAGTTTTTCTTGTTTTAAATAATTAAGTGTTGCTAAAGCTTTTTCTTTTTTATTAAGATTTTGTCTTAAATCATTAACCATCCAATTTTTATCATCGCCTTTAATCTCTTTGTTGACCTCAAGGCTCCATAAAACACTTTGAATAGTTGAATCTGCCCATTCTATTGTATTTATTTCTCTCTCAATTTCTAAAATGATTTTCTTAAAATTTTCAGACAAAGTCATAAAAAAATAATACCATTGTGCCTATAGTGTGTATAGATTTGAAATAACTTTCAATTAACGTTGATAGTATTTATCTTTTTAAATTTAGACTCTCGATTTGTAATCAATAGGTCCGCGGTTCGAATCCGTGCGGGGGCACCATCACTGCCTAAAATATTCCCTTATCTATAGCATTCAAAACAAGAGATCTGTAATTGTAGTCTCGATGAACTGCATGGGTGTAAACAATTCGATTATCATCAAAATTGATCAGCAATGCAACACCACCATATCCATCCATACCCATCACCGTATCACTTATGCCAGGATAATTGGTATGAAAAAAACCTGCGTAAGATTTCGAATAACCATCGCCCACATTATATGCTCCTTTAGCAACTCTATTTGTATAAACATCCTTAAGATAATTTCCTATGCATGTGTCACTGTTCCAATCATTCAGGATGGCTATACCAATTCTTAATGTATCGTAACGTGATGCTTTGAAATTTGATTGAATAACACCCTTTGACTCAACCCCTTTACCATTCATCCTTAGTTTTCCAGCAAGACCTACATGATCTTTTAGGACGTCATTAATAAATGAATTAAATTTATGTCCAGTTTTAAATGAAATATAGTTCAAAGCTACATTGGGAGAAAATTGTGAGTAATTAAAACGTTTTTTTCCTGGTTTGGTGTTTGCTAATTCCTTTTTTGTAATGCTAGCAATAGTTAAGTCCCCTATGTCTCTTCCTGAATCTAATTGATTATTCCAAATATATTTTTGATCACCTGTACTGGCGTTGATAAGATCTTGCACTGTAGCAGTTTCAAGTAGTGTTCCTTTCACGATTGGCCAATCAGCCAAAGTTGATGATAAAGAATTAATGTAACCTTTACAGATCGCATGACCCATGAGGTAACCACCTAAACTTTTCCCCATAGACATACTGTATATCATCGTGTCATTATCTATTAAATCTCCAAATCTTTCAGGGGGAGATAGCTGATCAATAACAATCTCTCCATCTTCATACATTAAATAACTAATTAGACCTGTAGACTCCAACTTCTTAACAATCTTTTTTATAATCTTTGGTTCTTTTTGAAGATTAAATTTTAAAGCAGTTGGTTGAGAAGATGGTTTGGTATAAAATTTTTTATCCCTTTCTCCTCTTTTGTTATAAGAAAGAAAATGGTATCTCAATGTCTCAAGATTTGGATTATGATATTCTTCAGGAATTTGTCTATTTTTCCATGTTTTAACTTTCTTTGATTTTAAAGATTTTTCTTCGTCACACTTATTGTAATACCAAAGGTTACTATATTTGGGTAATGATTTGCATTTTTCACTTTCTGCAAAAGCGTTACTACTCAACAACAAACCCAGAACCACGATCCCTAATATGTTTTTCATTTAATGATATCAGCGTAAAAAGATATATGAGACTCTGTATTATCAAAATAAATTCTTTTATTTTTATTCATTTAAAGCTTCTATTAAATAGCTCATTTCTAAATCACAATCTTTATAACCTTTTTTTATAGTATTTAAATATTTTTCAGTAGGAAAACGGAATTCTGATTTTTTAACCATCATATAAGTCATAACTTTTTTTCTATTATATAAAAAATAATATTTCTTATATAGAATTGGAAAATCTTCATAGATATCTAATTTTTTTTCATCACTTTTAGAAATTTCAAACAAAGCTCCAGGAACTATCGAATTTTTATTTGGCTCTATATCGGCAGCTCTATATTTGCTTCTAAAAGTTAATTTAAAATTTTTGAGGTTTATCTTTTTTAAAAAAACACTGTCTTTACATCTTCTTTTCATTTGAAAATGATTAAGATTACTACCATATGCAAAATAAAGCATTTAACGATCTACTACTTCTATTTTTTTTTCTTTAATAAACTTGAGTATTTGCGAAGAGCAATTATCAATTTTATTTTGATTTTCTGATCGAAGAACAATTGATACACCAAGTTTACCAGCGTGGAAAAATGGATAACTTCCTATTTCTACAGCTTTATTTTGATCTTGCACTTTTGTTAGTGAGTCTGCTATTTCACTTTCTACTGTTCTTAAGCTGATAGTGAGACTTAAAATCGGTTGTCCTCCTACTATTCTATTTTTTAAACCACCCAACATTGATTTTAAAATTGATGGAACACCTGGAAGGCAAAATACATTTTCAACACTAAATCCTGGAGCACCACTTGTTGGATTTAAAATTAGTTTTGCATTTTCTGGCATCCATACCATTTTTTGACGTCCTTCATTAAATTCTCCTGGTTTATAATATGCCTCCAAAATCTTAAAAGCTTCTTTATGAATTTCATATTTTATTCCAAATGCTTTTGAAACTGATTGTGCTGTTATATCATCATGAGTAGGTCCAATTCCTCCAGTGGTAAAAACATAATTATTTTCATTTCTTAAAATATTGAGTGTCTCAACAATTGTCTTTTCAATATCTGGTATAACCCTTACTTCATTTACTTTAACCCCGATAGAATTTAACCAAGTAGCTAAAGTGCTAGTATTTGTATCTTGAGTTCTTCCTGAAAGAATTTCATTTCCAATAATTAATATTGCAGCATTTACTTTTGTGTTTTTGACCATTTTGTATATATAATTTGAATATGGAATTTACCAAGTCTTTAATAAAAGGCAAACTAATCAAAAGATATAAAAGGTTTTTTGTCGACGTTAAGTTAGATAAACAAATTGTTACAGCTCATTGCCCTAACACTGGATCAATGAAGGGGTTGCTTAATGAAGGAAACGAAGTTTATTTACTTCCAAATAACGACCCTAAAAGAAAACTTAAATATGGACTTGAGATTATAAAAACTAGAAAAAATCTTGTTGGAGTTAACACTCATATGGCTAATAAAATAGCTCAACACGCTTTAGAGAAAAATCTTATTAAAGAACTAAAAAGTAACGACTCAATTAAGCCAGAAGTTTTTTTTAATAAAGAAACTAGATTTGATTTTCTCATTGAAAAAAATGAAAAAAAAATTTTTGTAGAAGTTAAAAATGTTACTCTTTTTAGAGACAAAAACACTGCAGAATTTCCTGACGCAGTAACTTCACGAGGCTCAAAACACTTACTTACCCTTATTGATGCCATAAAGAAAGGTTACAAGTCATATTTATTATTCCTTGTCCAAATTCAAAATATGGAAAAATTTAAAATTGCTAAAGATATTGATACTGAATATTATAAGAATTATATACTAGCAAAAAAAGCAGGTGTAAATTTTTTAGCTTATAGATGTAATATAAGTTCTAAAAAAATTTTTATAGATAAAAAACTTAAAATTATTAATGACTGATTATAAAGAAAAATTTGAGAAAATGAGAATAGCAGGTAATTTAGCTGCAAAAACTTTAGATATGTTAACTGATAACATTAAAGAAGGTGTTTCTACAGATTTTATAGATAAACTCAGTTATGAGTTCATAAGAGATAATGGGGGGCACTCTGCTCCACTTTATTATAGAGGATTTACAAAATCTTTATGCACATCTTTAAACCACGTAGTATGTCATGGTATTCCCTCAGATAGAATTTTAAGAGATGGAGATGCTGTTAATGTTGATGTTACTGCTATAGTTAATGATCATTATGGAGATACTAGTAGAATGTTTTGTATAGGTAATACCTCAGTTAAACTTAATAATCTAATTGATGCTACTCATGAGTCAATGATGAGAGCAATTAAAATTCTTAAACCTGGAGTTAAATTAGGGGATATAGGTCATGAAATTCAAAGTTATATTGAAGAAAAAGGATTTTCAGTAGTAAAAGATTTTTGTGGTCATGGAATTAGCACAACTTTTCATGAAGCTCCTAATATTTTGCATTATGGAAAAAAAAATACTGGTATGGATTTAAGACCTGGTATGACTTTTACAATTGAACCAATGATTAATGCAGGAAAATATGATACAAAAATGTTAAATGATGGTTGGACTGCTGTTACAAAAGACAAATCTTTATCTGCACAATTTGAGCATACACTAGGAATTACTGAAAATGGTTATGAAATCTTTACAGAATCTGCTAAAGGTTATTCAAAGCCCCCGTATAATTAATGATAAAAAGATACTCGCGAAAAGAACTAACTGATATTTGGTCAGAAGAAAATAAATATAAAATTTGGCTAGATGTTGAAATAGCTGCAGCTCAAGGAATGGAGAACCTTGGTCAGATTCCAAAAGGAGTTTCTTCAATTGTTAAAAAAAAAGCCAAAATTAATGTTAAAAGAATTCATCAAATTGAGAGTCAGGTTAAACATGATGTTATTGCTTTTTTAACTTCTATTACTGAAAAAGCTGGCATCAAAGCTAGATATCTTCATCAAGGAATGACTTCGTCAGATATATTGGATACAAGTTTTAATATCCAGTTAGTTCAATCTGGAAAAGTTATTCTTAAAGATTTAGATCAAATTCTTAAAGTATTAAAAAAACAAGCAAAAAAATATAAATTTACGCCGTGTATGGGAAGAAGTCATGGCATACATGCTGAACCAATCACATTTGGTTTAAAATTAGCTTCTTTTTACGAAGAATTTAAGAGAAACAGAAAAAGATTAGTTGATGCTATAGATGAAGTTTCTACTTGTGCAATTTCAGGAGCAGTTGGGACTTTTGCTAATATTAGTCCAAATGTTGAAAGGCATGTTGCAAAAAAACTTAACTTGAAAATTGAACCAATTTCAACACAAATAATTCCTAGAGATAGACACGCTTTTTATTTTTCAGTTTTAGGAATTATCGCTGGTTCAATTGAAAGGGTTGCTATTGAGATAAGGCATTTACAAAGAACTGAAGTCTACGAATTACAAGAATATTTCTCAAGAAATCAAAAAGGATCTTCAGCAATGCCTCATAAAAAAAATCCAATTTTAAGTGAAAATTTAACTGGTCTAGCAAGAATGGTTAGAAGTACTGTCATTCCTGCACTAGAAAATATTGCTTTATGGCATGAGAGAGATATTTCTCATTCAAGTGTTGAGAGGAATATTGGACCTGATGCTAATATTACAATAGATTTTGCATTAGTAAGATTAACAAATATTTTAGATAATATAATAGTTTATCCCAAAAAAATGTTAGAAAATTTAAATTTAACAAAAGGATTAATTTTTTCACAAGAATTAATGCTTGAACTAACTAAAACGGGTCTTAGTAGGGAAAAATCATACAAAATGGTTCAAAGTTATGCAAAGAAATGTTTTGCTGAAAACTTAGATTTATTAGATGTCATCCAATCTGATAAATATATAATGAGTAAGATTTCAACAAAAAAATTAAAAGCTATTTTTAGTTATGCTAAACATTTCAAAAATGTAAATTTGATATTTAGAAGAGTATTTAAATAATGAAAAAAGGAAAAAAACTTTATGAGGGAAAAGCTAAAATTATTTATGCAACTTCTGATAAAAATTTAGTTATTCAATATTTTAAGGATGATGCAACTGCATTTAATAATCAAAAGAAAAGTACCATTGAGGGAAAAGGTGTTTTAAATAATAGAATTTCAGAACACATTCTTTCTAATTTATCTCAAATAGGAATCAAAAATCATTTAGTTAAAAGACTTAACATGAGAGAACAAGTAATCAAGTTGGTAGAAATTATTCCAATTGAATTTATTGTAAGAAACGTAGCCTCTGGATCAATAATAAAAAGATTGGGTATTGAAGATGGCACAGTTCTGAAAGAACCTTTGGTTGAATACTGCTTAAAAGATGATGCATTAGGTGATCCATTAATTGCTGAAGAGCATATTTATGCATTTGAATGGGCAAGTAAAAAAGAAATAGAAAAAGTCAAAAAAATGATTTTAAGAATTAATGACTTTATGATTGGAATGTTCAGAGGTGTTGGAATTAAATTAATCGATTTTAAATTAGAATTTGGAAGATTAAAAATTAACGGGAATGATGAAGTTATTTTGGCTGATGAAATAAGTCCTGACACCTGCAGACTTTGGGATAGTATTACAGATAAGAAACTAGATAAAGATAGATTTAGAAAAAACTTAGGCGATCTTATTCCTGCATACACTGAAGTTGCAAAAAGACTTGGAATACTTCACGAACAATCTAATGTTTCTGCAGTTAATGTTACCAAACTTTCATCTGTTAAAAAAAAACATAAATGAAGATTTCTGTAATTATTACCCTTAAAAAAGATGTGCTCGACCCTCAGGGCAAAGTTATTCATCAAGCTTTAGATGGAATGGGCTTTGCTGATATTAATGAAGTAAGACAAGGAAAATATTTTGAAATAGACATAAAATATAATGATCCAAAAAAAGCTAAAGAAAAAGTTGAAGAGATGTGTCAAAAACTTTTAGCCAATCTTGTTATTGAAAATTATAAAATTATTGATGCACAATAATTAATGAAATCATCTGTCATTACATTCCCTGGCTCTAATTGTGATAGAGATATGGATGTAGCTCTAAAAAAATTTGGTTTTAAAAATAAAATGGTTTGGCACAATGATGCTGAGCTTCCAAAAAGTGATTTAGTAGTTTTGCCTGGTGGTTTTTCTTATGGAGATTATTTGAGGTGTGGAAGTATGGCATCCAAGTCAAAGATAATGAAATCAGTCATTAATTTTGCAAATTCAGGTGGAATGGTTATGGGTATTTGTAATGGTTTTCAGATTTTAGTTGAAACAGGTTTGGTTCCAGGTGTTTTACTCAGAAACAAATATTTAGAATTCATCTGTAAAAATGTGTTTGTTAAAATCAATAATAAAAAAAATACTTACTTTAAAAATATAGATAATGAAGTTTTAGAGTTCCATATTGCACATAATGAAGGAAATTATTTTTGTACCAAAGATCAATTAAAAGAAATTGAGGATAATGAACAAATTGCAATTAATTATTGCGATAAAACTGGTAAAACAGAAGAGCAATTTAATCCTAATGGATCTATTAAAAATATTGCTGGAATTTTTAATAAAAAAAAAAATATTTTAGGAATGATGCCTCATCCTGAAAGAATGATTGACAGTTCTTTATCAGGTGAAGATGGGTCTATTTTTTTTAATAATTTAATTAATAATTTAAAATGAATGTAAACGAACAAGTAGCCATAGATCATGGTCTTAAAAAAGATGAATATGCAAAAATTTGTGAATTACTTGAAAGAATCCCGAATATAACTGAACTAGGTATTTTTTCAGCAATGTGGAATGAACATTGTTCTTATAAGTCATCAAGACTTCATTTAAAAAAACTTCCAACTAAAGGAAAACAAGTAATTCAGGGACCTGGAGAAAATGCGGGAGTTGTAGATATTGGAGACAATGATGCAATTGTATTTAAAATTGAAAGTCATAATCATCCATCTTTTATTGAACCCTATCAAGGGGCTGCAACAGGAGTTGGTGGCATTATGAGAGATGTGTTTACAATGGGAGCACGTCCTATTGCAAATTTAAACTCTATTCATTTTGGCTCACCTCAAAATAAAAAAACAAAAAATTTACTCAGAGGTGTTGTTCACGGAATTGGTGGATATGGTAATTGTATGGGTGTACCAACAATAGCTGGGCAAACAAACTTCGATAGTTCTTATAACGGTAATATTTTAGTAAATGCAATGACTTTGGGTTTAGTCAAAAAAGATAAAATTTTCTACTCAAAAGCTGCTGGTCTTAATAAACCTGTTATTTATGTTGGTTCAAAAACTGGTCGAGATGGAATTCATGGCGCTAGTATGGCCTCGGCTAGTTTTGATGAAAAAATAGAAGAAAAAAAACCTACTGTTCAAGTTGGAGATCCATTTACTGAAAAATTATTACTTGAGGCTTGTTTGGAATTAATGGCAGGAGATTCAATTATAGCCATTCAAGATATGGGTGCAGCTGGACTAACATCATCAAGTATTGAAATGGCCTCGAAAGGGAATCTTGGTATAGAAATTAATTTGAATAAAGTTCCATGTAGAGAAAGCAAAATGACCCCCTATGAAATAATGCTCTCTGAAAGTCAAGAAAGAATGTTGATTGTACTAGAAAATGGCAAAGAGGAACAAGCCAAAAAGATATTTGATAAATGGAACTTAGATTTTGCAGTAATTGGTAAAACGACTAATTCTAAAAAAATTGAGTTATTTTTTGATAATGAACAAGTAGCTAATATTCCAGTTAATACTTTAGTTGAAAATTCACCAATGTATGACCGAAAATGGAAAAAAGCAAAACTTCCAAAAAAAAATAAAATAAAAAAAGAAGTGCTTAAGAATTTAAAAATTATAGATGTGTTAAAGAAAATTTTATCTAACCCAAATGTTTGTAGCAAAGAATGGATTTGGCAACAGTACGACCATACAGTCATGGGAGATACTATTCAAAAACCAGGTGGTGACTCTGGTGTTGTAAAAGTACATGGAACTGATAAGGCAGTTGCGGCATCAGTAGACTCATCAGCTGTTTATTGTTGGGCTCATCCTTTAACTGGTGGAAAACAAGTTGTTTGTGAAAGTTTTAGAAACTTAATTTCTGTTGGTGCAAAACCAATTGCTATTACAAATTGCTTAAACTTTGGTAGCCCTGAAAATGAGGAAAACATGGGAGAGTTTGTTGAATGTGTTCAAGGTATTGGTGAAGCTGCTGAATATTTAAAATTTCCTGTTGTTTCTGGAAATGTCTCTTTTTATAACCAAACAAAAGAAGAAGGGATCAAGCCTACACCATCAATTGGTGGAGTTGGTTTAATCAAAGATTATAAAAAAATGATTACAATGGATCTTAAAGAAATTGATAATATTGTCTTAGTAATTGGTAAAACTGAGGGACATATCGATCAAAGTCTATTTGCAAGAAATATTCTCGATGAAAAAAATGGTCCTCCACCAGAGATCAATTTGTTTAATGAAAAAAATAACGGAGAAACTTTATTAAAATTGATAGATGCAGGTCATATTAAAAGTGCTCATGATGTATCTATAGGTGGAATAATTACTGCAGTTTCAAAAATGTGCATTAAAGGAAACAAAGGAATTAATCTTAAAAAACCAAAATATTTAATCAATGAAATTGAATATTATTTTTCTGAAGATCAAGGTAGATATATAATCGAAGTTAACAAAGATAATCTAAAAAAAGTGACTGACATATTGAATAAAAATGCCGTCCATTATGATGAACTTGGAACAATTAACAAAGATCAATTATTTATTAATGAAAAGACAAAAGTAACAATTGACGAATTAAGAACATCGAATACAAATTGGTTAATAAATTATATGAGTAAATAATAATGGCAATGGATTTAAAAGAAATTGAAAGCTTAATTAAAGAAGCATTATCTGATGCTAGAGTTGAAATTCAAGATTTAGCAGGTGATGGCAATCATTACTCAGCAACAGTTACTTCTTCTCAGTTTTCAGGTAAAAGCAAAATTGAACAACATAAAATGGTGTATAATTCTCTTAAAGGCAAAATGGGAAATGAGTTACACGCACTAGCCATTAAAACAAAGGAGCAATAATGGACGATAATACAAAAAATTTAATTCAAAATCATATTGACACTAATGAGGTATGTTTATTTATGAAAGGAACGCCAGATGCTCCACAGTGCGGTTTCTCTATGGCTGTATCAAATATATTAAAGATTCTTGAGGTGGATTATAAAGGTATTAATGTTTTAGAGGATCAAAATATTAGAGAAGGTGTAAAAGTATTTAGTGATTGGCCAACTATACCTCAATTATATGTAAAAAAAGAATTTATTGGAGGCTGTGATATTATTAAAGAAATGTATGAAAATGGAGAGCTAAAGAAGATTTTTGAAGATAAAGGAATAAATTTTAAAAAAAATTAATTTTAAATTTATCTAATTAAATTTCTTAATAATTTTGAAAAAAATTTTCTAGCTAAAGTTAATCTTGATATTTTTTCATACTTTAAAGAATCATTTTCCATTAGATTAAATTCTATTGAATTTTCCCAAAATAATTCAAGAATTAAACTTTGCCTAAAATATTGAGCTAGTTTTTTAGCAACAGAAACAGTCAGTACTGGTTCTAAATATTGAATTCTTTTTCTAATCAATAACTGATGATTAACATCATCAAATTCCATATGCCACAAATGGTCATTTTTATTTTCAAAAACTAAATTATCTTCCAAGATTGTTGGTAATTCTATATATCCTTTTGCAGAAATTCTTTGAAGTTCTTTTATAAAAAAATTTACATCCTCAACATGCTCAATCACATGAGACGTAATTACAAAATCAAATTCTTTATCTTTAAAAGGTAATATCTTGCCTTTAAGTTTTACAAAATCTCTACCTTTATAAAATTCAGATAAATCCTGAACATCACAAATAACATTTGCTTTTTTATGTGCTGTATATCCGCACCCTATATCTAATATTTTCCAACTTGGATTTTGGTCTAACTGATTATCTATATATTTTTTAGAAGATCTTTTGATCAAAACTATTATCTTGAATAATATTCAATAACTAAATTGGGTTCCATTACTACTGGATAAGGAACTTCTTCAAACTTTGGAGTTCTAACAAACTTTAATTTTTTATTTTTCTCATCCATTTGAATATATTCTGGTGTTTCTCTCTCTTTATTTGCTAAAGCGATATCAATAATAGCTAGTTGTTTTGATTTATCCCTTATTTCAATTGTATCTTCTTCTTTAATTAAGCAAGACGCTATATTAACTTTTTTTCCATTTACCTTAACGTGGCCATGGTTAATTAATTGTCTAGCTGAAAAAATTGTAGTTGCAAACTTCGCTCTATAAATAATTGCATCAAGTCTTCTCTCTAAAAGACCAATTAAATTTTCACTTGTATCACCTTTAAGCATTGATGCTTTTTTGTAAATATTTCTAAATTGTCTCTCATTTATATTGCCATAATAAGCTTTAAGTTTTTGCTTAGCTTGCAGTTGAATCCCATAATCAGACGGTTTTGAAGATCTAGTTTGACCATGTTGACCAGGACCATAAGCTCGAGTATTAAAAGGACTTTTTGGTCTTCCCCATAAATTAACTTTTAATCTTCTATCTACTTTATGTTTAGAGTTTAATCTTTTTGTCATTTGAATATGGGGTTTATAAACTTACTCTTAAGTTTGTCAATCAACGTTTTTTTCCTAAACTAGCAAATACGCCAGATAAAATACGGGTTTCTTTATCAGATAACTCCATTTTATAAAAAATATTTCTCAAGTTTTCTAACATTTTTGGTCTCTTTTCTTTGGGTCTAAAAAAATTTATTTCATCTAAATTTTTAATACATAAACTCAACATTGATTGTATTTCTTTTTTATTAGCAGATTTAACTTTTTTTGATTTTTTGAATGGAGTTTTTTTTAATTTGATTAAACTGGCAACATATTGAGCAATTATGATTAAACTATGAGACAGATTCAAAGACATAAAATCAGGATTAGTGGGTATTTGTAGAGTGTAATTAGCATAACTAATCTCATTATTTGTTAGACCAGATGCCTCTGAACCAAATAAAAAACCAATTTTCTTCTCAAAATTTATTTTTTTTAAATCATCTAAATTAATATGTTTTATATTTTTATTTCTAAATCTTGCTGAAGTAGCAATAACAATATCAATCTTGCTAAGAGCCTTCTCTAAATTATTATACGTTTTGCTTTGATTAATAATATTTTTGGCTCCTACTGATGTAGCTAAAATTTTATCATTTGGATAAGTTGGTTTTGGATCAATCAAAACTAATTTCTTAAAATTGAAGTTTTTTATTGCTCTAGCGCATGCGCCAATATTTTCTGATAATTGAGGTTTATGTAGAATAAAAGAGATATTGTTTTTACTCATTTACTTGCTGGGGCATTATCTTTAAACAATTTATAATCTAAACTATCAATTAATGCTTTAAATGAAGCGTCAATAATGTTCGTTGATACACCAATAGTAAACCAATTTTTCCCTTTTGAATCTGTACTTTCAATTGATACCCTAGTAACAGCTTCAGTGCCTGTATTCAAAATTCTTACTTTATAATCAACTAATTTCAAATCTTTCAAATACCTCGAATATTTTGCTAGTCGATCAACATTTTGTCTTATAGCATTATCTAAAGCATTTACCGGTCCATTACCCTCGCCTTCACAAATAATTTTTTCTCCATCAACTTCTAATTGTGCTTTTGCTGATGAAACTATTTCTCCAAATTTATTTTTTTTTACTGAAACATCGTATTCATTGATCGATATATATCTTGGTATTTCTCCAATAATTCTTCTAGCTAATAACTCAAATGATGCGTCAGCTCCATCATAACTGTATCCAATAAATTCCCTATCCTTAACTTCATCTAATAGTTTTTTAATTTTGGGATCATTCTCCTCAATATCAATTTTAATACTTTTTAATCTTGAGATTATATTTGATTTACCTGATTGATCAGAAACAACAATATTTCTTGAATTGCCAACCTCATCTGGATTTATATGTTCATAAGTTTTAGGGTCTTTTTGAACAGCTGAAACATGTAATCCTCCTTTATGAGAAAAAGCTGCAGCTCCAACATATGGCAAATGTTGATTAGGTTTTCTATTTAAAATTTCATCTAGTAGTCTTGAACAATCAGTCAAATTTTTAATATTGTTAGATTTAATTCCAATTTCAAATTGAGATGAAAAATCTTTCTTCAAAAAAAATGTTGGTATTAACGACATTAAATTTGCGTTACCACATCTTTCTCCTAATCCATTAATAGTGCCTTGTATTTGACGAACTCCAGATAATACTGCTGCTAAAGAATTAGCAACTGCATTTCCGGTATCATTATGGGCGTGAATACCTAAATTTTTTCCTGGAATAACTTTTGATACTTCTGATACTATTTTTGAAACTTCATGTGGAAGTGTTCCTCCATTAGTATCACATAACACAATCCATCTTGCACCTTGATCGAAAGCTGCTTTAATACAAGAAAGCGCATATTTTGGATTTGATTTATATCCATCAAAAAAATGTTCTGCATCAAACATGAATTCTTTTTTTGCTTTAACAAAATGTTTTGCACTTTCGCTAATATTTTCCAAATTTTCTTCGTTGGTAATACCTAAAGCAACATCAACATGAAAATCCCATGACTTTCCAACCAAACATACTGAGGGTGTGTTTGAATTCATTAATGCTGATAATCCTGTATCATTTTCTGCACTTCGGCCTGATCGTTTTGTCATTCCAAAACATGTTAGTTTAGAATTTTTAAAATTATGTTTTTTTTGAAAAAACTCAGTATCTGTTGGATTTGCTCCAGGCCAGCCAGCTTCAATATAATCAACACCAAGTTTATCTAAAGCAGATGCAATTTTTTCCTTATCCTCAAGTGAAAAATCTACTCCTTGTGTTTGAGCACCATCTCTTAGTGTTGTATCAAAAATATATAATCTCTCTTTACTCATTTAAATTTCCACAGTGTTTTACCATCTTTATCTTCTATTAAAACACCTTTATCTAAAAGTTCATCTCTGATTTTATCAGCTTCCTTATAATCTTTATTTGTTCTAGCTTTATTTCTTAAATTAATTTTATTATTTATCTCCACCTCACTGATTGAAGCTTTATTTTTTTTATAGTTTTCCCATTGTTCGTTATCTTCATTTAACAATCCAATAAATTTACATGCTGAAATAAATAATTCTTTATCTTTGCCTTTACTGGCTCTTTCATAAAGTTTATGAAGATTAGCAATATAACCTGGTGTATTTATATCTTCGTATAAAGGTTTTAAAATTTCTTCTGGTATTTGAACAGATTTTACATTTACTGAATAAATACGATACCATTTATCCAGAGTATTCTGACAATCGTTTATTAATTTATCATTCCAATCTAGAGGCTGTTTATAATGCGCACTCATAAGAGCGAACCTCAAAACTTGTCCACTAATTTTGTTTCTAAAATCTTTTATTTTAAGGATATTACCTTGAGACTTAGCCATTTTTTCGTTGGACATAGTAATGAATGCATTATGTATCCAATACTTTGCAAAAATTTTTGAGTCATTTGCACATCTAGATTGAGCTATCTCATTTTCATGATGCGGAAATATTAAGTCTATTCCACCACCATGAATATCAAATTCATTTCCTAAAAATTTTTTTGACATTGCTGAACATTCTAAATGCCAACCTGGTCTACCTTTTCCCCAGGGGGAGTCCCAAGAGGGTTCATCGTTTAAAGAGGGTTTCCATAATACAAAATCTTCTGTATTTTTTTTGTTATCACTTATCTCTATTCTTGATCCAGCTATTAAATCATCTAGTTTCTTATTTGATAATTTTCCATAATCAGAAAACTTTTTTACCTCAAAATAAACATGATTATTATTTTCATAAGCAAAACCTTTTTTAATTAATTGTTTGATCATTTCTATCATTAAATCTATATGTTCAGTGGCTTTAGGTTGATGAGTTGGGTTTTCACAGTTTAAAAACTTACAATCTTCAAAAAAACTCGCTGTCACTTTTTCAGTTAATTCTTTTGTTGATATTTTTTTTTCTTGTGATGATTTAATTATTTTATCATCAATATCAGTTATATTTCTTACATATGTTACTTTTGAAAAAGTATTTTTTAGCAATCTAAAAAGAATATCAAAGATTATTAGTGGTCGCGCATTTCCAATATGTGGATCATCATATACAGTTGGTCCACAAACATACATTCCAATATGTTTTTGATCATTTGGAATAAATTGCTCTTTTTTATTTGTTAAATTATTTGTTAAAAAAATATCCATATTAGTTGATTAAGAAATATACCTTATTTGTAGATTTGTTAATCTAATTGATTAACTTGGAATCTTGCATACTGGAATTGGTTCCATTTTATGCAAGTTTTGATTTCGAATCTTTTCGTATTGTCCTCTATAAGGTGAGTTTGGATTGTCCATAGCATCCTCTAGCTCACTATATTTAAAACCTAATTGACCTTCATCTGTTCGACCATCATCCCATAAGCCATCTGTTGGTGGTGCATCTATTATTTCTTTTAAAATTCCAAGTTCTTTTCCTAATTCCCATATTTCAGATTTATTACAATCTGCAATTGGTGATATATCAACACCACCATCGCCATATTTTGTGTAAAAGCCTACTCCAAAATCTTCTACTTTGTTTCCTGTTCCCACAACAATACCCTTATTTGCAGCTGCAACTTGGTAAAGAGTAGTCATACGTAATCTTGCTCTCGAATTTGCAAAGCCATGCTCATTATCAAATTGATTAAGGGTTGATGAGAATGTTTCAAATAATTTATCTAAACTTAAAGTATATGCTTCAACATTTTTGAACTTTTTTACTAACCATTGTTGGTGTTTTAAACTTAAATCATGTTGTTTTTCTTTTTGTTTGATAGGCATGGTTAAAGCAATTGTTTTTAGACCTGTCATTGCGCTTAGAGTGCTTGAAACTGAAGAATCTATACCACCTGAAATTCCAATGACCAATGATTGTGCCTTACTAGGCATTTGATCAACATAAGATTTGATCCAATTTGAAATAAATTTTACTTTTTCTGCTGGACTCATATTAAACTATTAAACAACCTTACTTTCTATAGCAATGGCTTAAGATGCCGCTTGAATAGCGTTTTTGGAATAGCTGCTATTCTTTTTTATTTCATCTGAAATTAAAAAAGCTAATTCTAAAGCTTGATCTGCATTAAGTCTAGGATCACAATGTGTGTGATATCTACTAGATAAATCTTGGTCCTGGATATTTTTAGCTCCACCAGTACACTCTGTAACATTTTGACCAGTCATCTCTATGTGTAACCCACCAGCATAAGATCCCTCACTTTGATGTACACCAAATACATCTCTAACTTCTTTTAAAACATTATTAAAACGTCTCGTTTTATAACCTGTAGTAGATTGAATTGTATTTCCATGCATTGGGTCACAAGACCAAATTACATTGACGCCTTCTTTTCTAACTCCTCTAATAAGTTTTGGTAAATATTTCTCAACACTATCATGACCAAATCTTGATATTAAAGTAATTTTACCTTTTTCATTTTCAGGATTTATTAGATTACAAATTTTTACAATTTCATCTGGTTTACTAGTTGGACCACATTTAATTCCTATAGGATTTTCAATACCTCTACAGTATTCAACATGTCCACCATCTAATTGTCTAGTTCTGTCTCCAATCCAAACAAAGTGTGCTGATGTTGCGTGATGTTCCCCAGTCGTTGAATCAATTCTAGTCATACTTTCTTCGAAAGGTAAGTGTAAGGCTTCATGAGAAGTCCAAAAGTTTACAGTTTTTAATCTTCTGTTAAATTCTGAATTAATTCCACATGCATCCATAAATGCTAAAGCATCTGCAATCTTATCCTCTAGTTCTTTAAATTTTTTTGCTTGAGGGCTTTTTTTTATATAACCTAAATTCCATGTATGTACTTTTTTAAGATCTGCAAAACCACCATGAGAAAACGCTCTTAAAAGATTTAAAGTAGAGGCTGATTGCGAATAAGCTTTAAAAAGTCTTTTTGGATCGTGCTTTCTTGCTTTCTCAGTAAATTCTATACCATTAACATTATCACCCAAATAACTTGGAAGTTCAACATTACCCTGTTTTTCAGTTGGTGCACTTCTTGGTTTTGCAAATTGTCCGGCTATTCTTCCAACTTTTATAACAGGCAAAGATGCAGAGTAAGTTAAAACTAAAGACATTTGTAAAATTACTTTAAAGGTATCTCGGATATTATCAGGATTAAATTCTGCGAAACTCTCAGCACAATCTCCTCCTTGAAGTAAAAACGCTTTTCCATCAACAACTTCAGCTAATTGTTGTTTTAAATGTCTTGTTTCACCTGCGAACACAAGAGGAGGAAAGCTCTTAATCTTATTTAAAACTTGATCCAACTCTTTCTTATCTGAATAATCAGGTAAGTGCTTTACAGGATATTTTCTCCAACTATTAATTTTCCAATTTTTCATATTCAACTCATGATTGTTGTATCAGAGTTTTTTTTTTATTCAACGGTAACAGATTTGGCTAAATTTCTTGGCTTATCAATATCATAGCCTTTTTTTAAAGCAGAATAGTATGCTAGTTTTTGAAGTGGAATTGTTAATAAGAATGGAAGTAAATCATTGTTTGTATTTTCAACTTCAATTGTTTCCCAAATATTTTCTGAAACAACCTCATTGTTACTTTTATTCGTAATTAATAAAACCTTTGCACCTCTAGCAATAACTTCCTGCATATTTGAAATCGTTTTTTTATAGTAATTATCTCTTGGAGCTAAAACAACTACTGGCATACCCTTCTCAATTAAAGCTAAAGGTCCATGTTTCATCTCACCTGCAGGATATCCCTCTGCATGAATGTAGGACAACTCTTTTAGTTTAAGAGCACCCTCCAATGCTATTGGATAAGAAAATCCTCTTCCTAAAAACATTGAACCTTTGGCCTCATTAAAAGTTGAAGATATTGTCTGAATATCATTGTCATGATGTAAGGTTTTTTCTATTAAATTAGGTAGAGTTTTTAAATCTTCTATTTTTTTATGATATTGATCTTTATCAATTTCTTTTCTTAATGAACTTATTTTTAAAGTTAATATATATAATACCAGGATTTGACCTAAAAAAGCTTTAGTGGAGGCAACACCAATTTCTGGACCACAATGTATTGGTAACACAAAGTTTGAATCTCTCGCGATTGAGCTCTCAACCACATTAACAACAGCACATGTTTTCATATTATTTTTATTACACAAATCTAATGCTGCGTATGTATCTGCTGTTTCACCTGATTGTGAGACAAATACGTAAAGTGTATCTTTTTTAAATCTATTTCTTCTGTATCTAAATTCTGAAGCTATATCAATACTCACTTCAAGGGACGTTAATTCCTCAAACCAATATTTTGCCATCAAACAAGAATGGTAAGCAGTACCGCATCCAATTAAAGTTATTGAATTTATCTCTTCTATTTTCCAAGGAAAATTAAAGATACTTATATCTTTGTTAAGATTATCTACATATTCTTTAATTCCTGTTTTAATTGTATTTGGCTGTTCCTCAATTTCTTTAGCCATGAAATATTTAAAATCTCCCTTGTCATAATTTGCTTCATTGGATGAAAGTTCTAATATTTTTTTGTTAATCTTTTTACCTTGCTCATTATAAAAAAGAACTTGATCTTTTTTGACAATACAAAATTCACCATCATCAAGATAAGTAACTTTATTAGTCATTGATTTTAATGCATATGAATCAGATCCTAAATAATTTTCATTTGGACCATAACCAACAGCCAGCGGTGAACCTCTTCTTGCACCTACAATTAAATCTGGAATATCTTTAAAAACAATACCTAAAGCAAAACTACCATGGAGTTGTTTAAGAGTATTTGTAATCGCTACCTCTAGCTCAGATGTTTTTAAATTTTCTGTAATTAAATGAACTATTACTTCTGTATCTGTTTGAGATTTAAAATTATGACCCTTGTTAATCAAAAATTTTTTTAAAATTGTTGAATTTTCAATTATTCCGTTATGTACAACAGAAACATTGTGTGAAGAATGTGGATGAGCATTTATACTATTAGGAACACCATGAGTTGCCCATCTGACATGACCAATTCCAATATTTCCTTTTAAAGTTTTAAGATCAAAATTTTGTTCTAAATTATCAACTCTGCCTTCAGATTTGACTTCATGAATCGCTCCATCAGAAAGTGTAGCCAAGCCGGCAGAATCATATCCTCTGTACTCTAATTTTTTTAAAGAATTAATAATATTAGCTGATACAGATTTATTACTAGAGATTCCTATTATTCCACACATAAATTATTTTTTTCTCTTATAATTTTTAACTATCAATTGTGGCGATCTAGTTAATGCTAAAGTTTTTTTTCTAACATTTTTTGTAATTACGGAACCAGCACCTACAACAGCTTGCTTTTCAACAGTAATTGGTGCAACTAAAGAAGAGTTTGATCCAATAAAAACATTATCTTTAATTTTAGTTTTATTTTTTTTTATACCATCGTAGTTACAAGTTATTGTGCCAGCGCCAATATTAACCGATTTGCCTAATGAACTATCACCCACATATGACAAATGATTTATTTTAGATTTCTTTCCAATAATACTTTTTTTAACTTCTACAAAATTTCCAATTCTTGAATTTTCTTTTAATATTGTCCCTGGTCTTATTCTTGCATAGGGACCAACTTGAACTTTGTTTTCAATATGGCATTCTTCTAACTGAGAAAAAGATTTTACAATTACATTGTTCCCTATTCTAACTTTGGGACCAATTACCACATAGGGTTCAATCGTAACATTTTTTCCAACTTTTGTATCTTTAGAAAAAAATATTGTTTCTGGGCCAATCATTTTTACTCCTGATTTAGAAAATTTCTTTCTAAGTTTATTTTGATCATTTGATAATTTTATTTGTTTCATCTATGAAATCGTTTACATTAAGTATATATCTTTCTTAATTCACAAAATGTTTCTTAAAAATACTTTTAATAAATGAAGCAAAAATTTACTATTCTATTAGATCTTGATGGGACTTTAGTTGATACAGCTCCAGATTTGATGAGTGCTCATAATCATGTTATGAAAAAATTTGGTTATCCGACTAAATCAACTGATGAAATTCGAAATTTAGTTGGTCAAGGTGCAGGTGCTATGCTTGGGAGATCAATATGGGGGCAAGCAAAAAAAGAATTTGGTAAAGTTCAAGATGACAAAATTAAAAAAGAAATGATCGAAGAATTTGTAGATTATTATGGAAAAAATATAATTAATGAAAGTACCCTAATCAAAGGTGTTAAGGAGTTTCTAATTTGGTCTAAAAAAAAAAATATTTCAATGGCAGTATGTACTAATAAACAAGAACATTTAGCAATTGATCTTTTAAAAAAAATTGGAATTTATAGTTATTTTGAATATGTAGCCGGATCTAATACTTTTGATTATTGCAAACCAGATCCAAGACATTTAACAAATGTAATTGAAATATTAGGTGGCGAGATAAAAAAATGTATAATGATAGGTGATAGTGAAACAGATGCAATCGCTGGAAAAAATGCTGGTATACCTGTAATTTTACTTGAAGATGGATATACAGAAAAAAATACTAGTGAAATTTATCATGATCATTTAATAAAAGACTTCATTGGTGTTGAAAAAATTATTTCTAAATATCTTTAAGATTGATTATTTTTTTTTTAATATTAAAAACTTACTCATTAAATAGGAGTTTGTTTTGATTTATCATAAAGTTAAAGTTTATCCGTCGAAAGTACATTTACCAAAAAAGAAACAGCTTGCTTGGAAAATTGCGGAAATTGCAAGTGATAATTCAAAATTAAATAAAGAAGCAATTGAAATGGTTATAAACAGAATTATAGATAATGCTTCCGTTGCTATAGCCTCATTAAATAGAAGACCAGTAGTATCATCAAGAGAAATGGCTTTAAAACATTTGAGAAAAAATGGTGCTACACTTTTTGGTGTCAATTCAAAGCTGAAATTTGATTGTGAATGGGCTGCATGGTCTAACGGAACTGCAGTAAGAGAATTAGATTTTCATGATACTTTTTTAGCAGCAGATTATAGTCATCCTGGAGATAATATTCCTCCACTACTTGCTGTTGCTCAACAAAATAAAAAAAGTGGTTTGGACCTTTTACGAGGCGTAATAACTGCCTATGAAGTCCAGGTAAATTTAGTTAAAGGAATTTGTCTGCACAAACATAAAGTCGATCACATTGCACACCTTGGACCAAGTGTAGCTGCAGGATTAGGTTCAATGTTAAAACTTAATACAGAAACAATTTATCAAGCAGTTCAACAAGCTTTACATACCACTGTATCAACTAGACAATCTAGAAAAGGTGAGATTTCCAGTTGGAAAGCTTATGCTCCAGCTCATGCTGGTAAGCTTGCAATTGAAGCTGTTGATAGAGTTATGAGAGGTGAAGGTGCCCCAAGTCCTATTTATGAAGGTGAAGATAGTGTAATAGCCAGAATACTAGACGGAAAGAATGCGAAATATACAGTACCACTTCCAAAAAAAGGAGAGAGTAAGAAAGCAATCCTTGAAACTTATACAAAAGAATATTCAGCAGAATATCAATCTCAAGCTTTAATTGATTTAGCTAAAAAATTGAAAAAAAAGATATCAAACTTAAATCAAGTTAAAAAAATTGATATTCATACTAGTCATCATACACACTATGTAATTGGAACTGGTGCAAATGACCCACAAAAAATGGACCCTAATGCTAGCAGAGAGACTTTAGATCACTCTATCATGTATATTTTTGCTGTAGCTTTAGAAGATGGAGATTGGCACCATGTAAAATCATACACAAAAGCTAGAGCAAAAAGAAAAAGCACTATAAAAATATGGAAATCTATTAAAACCTATGAAGATAAAAAATGGACTAAAAAATATCATGATCCAAATCCCAAAAATAAGTCCTTTGGCGCTAAAGTTATTGTAACTCTAAAAAATGGTAAAAAAATAACTGAAGAGCTTGATAGAGCTGATGCTCATCCTTATGGAGCAAGACCATTCAAAAGACAAAATTATATTAATAAATTTTTAACACTTACAGAGGGTATTCTTGAAAAAAAAGAAAGTGATCGTTTTTTAAGAAATGTTCAAAAATTAAAAGATTTGAAATCAGGTCAATTAAATCTACTAAATATTAAAGTAAAAAAAAGTAAATTAAAAAGAAATAAAAAAAAAGGAATTTTCTAGTGCATTTTGTAGAAAAAGAACCTAGTCAAAAAAGATTGGATTTCGATAATAAATTAAAATCAAATAAAATTTTAAGAGTACCTGGTGCATATAATCCTTTAACCGCCAAACTAATTGAAGAAATTGGGTACGATGCTGTTTATGTATCAGGTGGTGTAATGGCAAATGATCTGGGTTTTCCTGATATCGGTTTAACAACTTTACAAGATGTAAGTACAAGATCATATCTTATATCAAGAGTTACAAATCTCCCAACAATTGTAGATATTGATACTGGATTTAAATCTTGCAAAGAAACCATTGAAACATTTGAAGAGTTTGGAATTACAGGTGTACATTTAGAGGATCAAATTGAGAGAAAAAGATGCGGTCATCTAGATAATAAAGAATTAATTTCATGTGAGGCAATGGTAAAGAAAATTAAAGAATGTGTTGCAGCAAAAAAAGATCAAAATTTTAAGATTATCGCTCGATCTGATGCTAAAGCTGTTGAAGGAATTGATAAAATGATTGAGAGATGTAAGGCTTATATTGATGCTGGAGCAGAAATTATCTTTCCTGAAGCTTTGCAAGATGAAAAGGATTTTGAAAAAGTAAGAAAAGAATTATCATGTTATTTACTAGCAAACATGACTGAATTTGGAAAATCCAAATTATTTAATTATAAAGAGTTAGAAAAATTTGGTTATAACATTGTTATTTATCCAGTAACCACACAACGTTTAGCAATGAAAAATGTTGAAGATGGATTAAGAGACATTTATGCAAATGGACATCAAAACAACATTATTGATAAAATGCAGACTAGAAAACGATTATATGAGCTTGTTGATTATGAAAAATATAATAGTTTAGACGAAAAAATTTATAACTTTAACACCGAAGGTCATGAATAATGAGTGATGAAATTAAAAAAGGTTTGCTTGGAATAGTAGTTGATGAAACAGAAGTTTCTAAAGTTATGCCAGAAATCAATTCTCTTACTTATAGAGGATATGCTGCTCAAGATTTATGTGAATATTGCAAATTTGAAGAAGTTGCTTATTTAATTTTAAATAAAGATCTCCCAAATACTATTGAACTTAGAAAATTTGAAAAAGAAGAGAAAAATAATAGAGATTTATCTAAAGATCTTTATTCTATTATAAAGAAAATGCCAAAAAAATCCCATCCAATGGATGTAGCTAGAACTGCAGTTAGTATAATGGGATTGGAAGATAAAGAGACTAGCGATTCTTCTCAAGAGGCGAATATGAGAAAAGCTATAAGAATTTTAGCTAAAACTCCTACAGCATTAGCAGCGTTTTACAGGCTTAGAAAAGGTAAAAAAATAATTAAACCAAAAAAAAATTTAAATATGGCAGAGAACTTCTTTTATATGTGCTTTGGTAAAGTACCACAAAGAGAAATTGTAAAGGCTTTTGATGTTTCATTGATACTTTATGCTGAACACAGTTTTAATGTTTCTACTTTTACTGCAAGAACTATAACAAGTAGCTTATCAGATATTCATGGTGCAATAACTGGTGCAATAGCCAGCTTAAAAGGTCCACTACATGGAGGTGCCAATGAGGAAGTTATGCACATGATGAATAAGATTAAAAAACCAGAGAATGCTTTAAAATGGATTAATGATGCTTTAAAGAATAAGGAAGTTGTTATGGGATTTGGCCATAGAGTTTACAAATCTGGTGATTCTAGAGTACCAACGATGAGAAAATATTTTGGCAAAGTTGCAAAACTTAAAAAAGATAAAAAATTTGAAAAAATTTATGACATCGTAGAAAAAGTAATGATTGAAAAGAAAAATATTCATCCAAATGTGGATTATCCTACTGGACCTACATATCATTTAATGGGATTTGATACTGACTTTTTTACTCCGATCTTTGTATTATCTAGAATAACCGGATGGTCTGCTCATATAATGGAACAACATGCTGCTAATAAATTAATAAGACCTTTGGCTAGCTATAAAGGAAACAAACATCGGAAAGTGTTAGAACTTAATTATAGATAAATCTTTTATCTAAAGTTTAAAAAACTTATTTTATGTACTCCGCTTTTATCTGCTGAAACATATATATTACCATTTTGATCTTCATAAAGTTCATTTAAATCATTAGTTACAAAATGCCTTAGTACTAAATCATTTAATTTAATTATTTCAAAAGAGTCAACTTTGGTCATTTTTTTATTTAATAAAAAAACAATTATAGAATGACCTTTTCGTAAATTATTTCCGTATAAAGATAAAGCTATCAAACAATTTTTCTTATAATAATTTTGCAATATACTCGGACATCTGTTTAGTGACGAAATCCCAATTGAAGGGACTAATGCTAGCAAGGGCTCTTTAAAATTATTCAATTCATGATTTGAGGGAATAGATTTCCCATCACCCCCATTTTCTTTTAAATAATTTGTGCCATAAGAAACGAGTGGCCAACCATAATTACTGTTTTCAATTACTAAATTTAACTCGTCTCCACCTTTTGGTCCATGCTCTACATTAAAAACTGTATTATCAATCTTCGTTAAACCCTGGGGAACTCTATGACCTTTAGAATAGATTTTAACATCTAGGATTTCAATTTCATTGTTTATCTTTTTTAATATATCATCTTTTTTAATTTTAAGAATTTTTCCAAAAAGATAATTATCATTTTGTGCTAATTGACTATTTAGACTAACATGTTTTTCGGGCGTTCCTAAAGTAAATAATATATAATTATTTAGATGAATATTGCTACTTCCTAAACCATTAAAATCATTATTTTTTGGTTTCTCTGGTAAGCATTTTGTCCTTAATAATTCTTTACTATTTTTAAGCAAAATTAATGAAGCAAAAAAACAATTTTTTTCTTTACCAGAAATTAATGCAATATTATGTTCATTAACAGTGATCACTGTTTTTATTCCTCCATTTCTTTGAAGAGTAAAAAATTCTGGTAAATTTAGTTTTTTTTGTTCAAAATTTTCAATGATAAAGCCATTTTGAGTATAAATTTTAAGTTTATTCTTATCGAATATCTTCTGTTCAGTGGGGTAGCTAATAAAAGCAACTTTTTCTTTTAACTCAATTATATTCTTTGAATATAAATCAAAAGAGTTTGCTGTATAAGAAATACTATTTGACTCAACATTTGAAATTTTTGAGATTTCATTTTTTTTAAAATTATCTTTTAAACCTTCAATTTTATCAGGGTTTTCATATGTTAAAACAATGGCTATTAATATTGAAATAAGCCAAAAAATAGCAATGAAAAATTTTTTCATTGTTTTTTATACCACACAATTAGTTTTTAATTGTTAATTTAGCAAATCTATTATTCCACAAAAATTCACAATTTAATTCATTTTTTTTTACAAATTCATCAATAGCTTTTTTAACTCCTGGAGCATGCGCTAAATCATAATCATCACATAATATTGTTCCTTTATTTCTAATTATATCTAAGCAGCAATTAAGATCATTAATTACCGTATTATACTCATGGCCTCCATCCAAAAATACATAATCTATTTTAGACATATCAATTTTACTTAATATCGTATTTGAGTTTCCCTTAATCAAATTAATGTTATTTTTAAACTTACTCAATAAATCTTTAACTGCTTCTAAACTGTATGGATTTTGTCTTTTAATGTATTTAAAATAAAATGTTTTTAATGGATTTGAAAAAGTTGTATTTGGAATTATTTCATTCTTATTTTCATCACTTTCTTCGAATAAATCTAAGCCTATATATTTAAAGTCATTACCATGTATTCTAAAAAGTAATTCACAAATATTTCTTGCTGTTACTCCATGAAATACACCAACTTCTAAAAAATATTTAGGTTTTTCTTTTGAAATCTCTTTTAAAAAAAATGAACCAACACCTTTTTGCTTTAGACTCGATTTTCGATAATATTTTTTATAATTCAAATTTATTGTCTAAAACTAAATTATTAAATCTATCAGCTAAAAGCTTCTACCCAAGTTCCTTGTGTTGATGCTTTAGAATATTCTGTTGCACGACCTTCAAAAAAATTCATGTGCTCAACAGCATTTAACATTGTGTCTAACCATCCTAGAGGATTTTTTTGTACATCATAAATTGGCTCCAAACCAAGTTGAACCAATCTTCTGTTACCAATAAAACGAATATAATCTTTAACCTCTTGTGCAGTTAAACCTTCCATTGGACCCATTTCAAAAGCTAAATCAATAAAAGCATCTTCATGAGAAATAATAGTCCTACAAGCTTCATAAAGTTCCTTCTTTAACTTTGGTGTCCAAATTTCAGGATTTTCCTTTATAAATTCTTTAAAAATTCTAATCATTGAATTGCAATGAAGAGTTTCATCTCTAACAGACCAAGTAACGATTTGGCCCATGCCTTTAAGTTTGTTATGTCTTGGAAAATTTAACAGAATTGCAAAACTTGCAAATAATTGTAAACCTTCAGTGAATGCACTAAATACTGCAACTGTTTTTGCAATATCTTCTTTTGAGTTTACATTAAACCCTTGCATGTAATCATATTTGTCTTTCATCTCTTTATATTTCATAAAGGCTGAATATTCTGACTCAGGCATACCTATAGTATCTAGAAGATGAGAATAAGCAGCTACATGAACTGTTTCCATTGCAGCAAATGCTGTCATCATCATTAAAACTTCAGTAGGCTTAAATACAGTTGTGTAATGTCTTAAATAACAATTATTAACTTCAACATCCGCTTGAGTAAAAAATCTAAATATTTGAGTAACCAAATTTTTTTCAGGTTGAGACAAATTTTTTTGCCAATCTCTTACATCATCTCCAAGTGGGACTTCTTCTGGCAACCAGTGAATTCTTTGCTGAGTTAACCATGCATCATAACACCATGGATATCTAAAAGGTTTGTAAACTGGATTTTCAACTAATAATCCCATTTTTTTTGGCTTAACTATTTCTTTTTTTTCTACTTTAATTTTTTCTGTTACTGACATGATAGGCATTCCTCGTATTCTGGTTGTTCGTTTGATTGTTGATTTTTAGATTTATATACATTGGCTGTTATATCTGTTGATTTAGCATCATTGATATTTTCAGCTCTTTGGATTGATTTTGACCTACAGTAATAAAGGCTTTTTAGTCCTTTCTTCCAAGCATCAAAATGAATTCTATGAAGCTCTCTTTTATGAACATCTGCTGGTAAAAATAAGTTAACTGATTGAGCCTGAGAAATAAAAGGGGTTCTGTCTCCACTCAATTCTATAATCCATTTTTGGTTTAGCTCAAAAGCTGTTTTAAAAACATCTTTTTCTAGATCGGTCAAAAAATCTAAATGTGACACTGAACCCTGGTTAGTTGTAATTGTAGACCAAGTTTCATCATCATTTTTACCATGACCATCTAATATCTCCTCTAAATATCTATTTCTAACGTTAAAAGATCCTGACAAAGTTTTGTGTGTGTAGCTATTAGCAGCTATCGGTTCTACTCCTGGCGAAGCCCCTCCACAAATAATTGAAATAGAAGCTGTTGGAGCAATAGCAGTTTTATTTGAAAATCTTTCTTTGAAACCATATTCTTCAGCATCCGGACAAGCTCCCCTTTCCTCAGCTAAATCTTTTGATGCTTGGTTTACTTGTTCATCAATTTGCTTAAATATTTTTTTATTCCAAGATTTAGCCATTACTGACTCAAGTGGAATTCTATTTTTTTGTAAAAAAGAATGAAAGCCCATAACACCTAATCCTACACTTCTTTCTCTCTCAGCAGAATATATTGCATCTTTAAATTGATCTGGAGCCTTATTAATAAAATCAGATAAAACATTATCTAAAAATCTCATAACATCACCAATCATGTCTGGGTCATCTTTCCATTCATCATATTTTTCTAAATTTAGTGAAGATAAACAACAGACTGCTGTTCGATCTTTACCATCTTTATCAATTCCAGTTGGTAAAGTTATTTCACTGCATAAATTAGAAGTTTTGACTGTTAAATTAGCAAGCTTATGATGCTGTGGAATTAATCTATTAACAGTATCAATATAAATTATATATGGTTCACCTGTCTCTATTCTAGCAGTAAGCAATCTAATCCATAAATTTCTGGCAGATATAGTTTGTTGAATTGTTCCATCTGCTGGACTTTTTAAAGCCCATTGATCATCATTCTCAACAGCTCGCATAAATGCATCAGAAAGTAAAACACCATGATGTAAATTCAACGCTTTTCTATTTGGATCTCCACCAGTCGGTCTTCTCATTTCAATAAACTCTTCTATTTCAGGATGGTCAACTGGTAAATAACAAGCAGCTGAACCTCTTCTTAAAGATCCTTGGCTAATTGCCATTGTTAAGGAATCCATAACTTTAATAAAAGGGATTATTCCAGAAGTTTTTCCAACTTTACCAATTTTTTCTCCAATGGACCTCAAATTACCCCAATAGCTTCCTATACCTCCACCCTTTGCTGCTAACCAAACATTTTCACTCCAAAGATCTAAAATGCCTCCAAGGCTGTCAGATGCTTCATTTAAAAAACATGAAATTGGTAATCCTCTTTTTGTTCCACCGTTTGATAAAACTGGTGTTGCAGGCATAAACCATAAGTTACTGATGTAATTATAAATTCTCTGTGCGTGTAAATTATCGTCTGCATAAGAGCTTGCAACTCGAGCAAATAAATCTTGAAAAGATTCATTATGGCCAAGATATCTATCTTTCAAAGTTGCCTTACCAAAGTCTGTTAAATTTGCATCTCTGGATCTATCAATCTTGATAATAATCCCTTTGTCATTTTGAAAAAGTTCAGTTTCATTATTAAGTGAAAAGAGATCGGGCCTATTAGCTTTTGGCACTTCCTTTACATTAGGGCTATATTCGGAGACAGCTTTCTTTAAGGCCTGAGATAGTATTTTATTCATTATTTGTTATTATAATTTGTTATATGTACGAAAACAACTATATGTTGTATGCGCTTTTTATTAATATACTATATAACTAGTAAATCAATAGAACATTTATAGAACAGTATAAAAATAATTCAACTATAAAAATAAAAAAAAGGTAAGTAATTAACAGCATGAATCAGACAATAAAAATAGATCCATATGGCTTTAGAGAATATGACGCACGATGGATTTATAATAAAGATATCAATTCTGAGGGAATCATAAATCTTGGAAAAGGTCTAGGCACTCAAATAAAAAAACATACAACAAAAGAAAATCCAAGAGTCGTAGTTGGACACGATTATAGATCTTATAGTGAAGAAATTAAAACAGCTCTTAAAAAAGGACTTATTTCAACTGGATGTTTTATTGAGGATGTAGGCTTATCTTTATCGCCTATGGTTTATTTTGCACAATTTAATTTAAATGCTGATGCTGTTGCTATGGTTACAGCAAGTCATAATGAAAACGGTTGGACTGGTGTCAAAATGGGAATCAAAAAAGGATTAACCCATGCGCCTGAAGAAATGAGAGAATTAAAAGAAATAACGTTAAATGGAAAATTTTTAAAAGGTAAAGGAAACGAAAAAGAAATAAAAAATTTTGATAAAATTTATAAAGATGACTTAATCAATAATAATAAAATACAGAAAAAAATTAAAGCAGTAGTTGCTTGTGGCAATGGAACTGCGGGTGTTTTTGCTCCAGATATTTTAAGAGGTATTGGTTGTGAGGTAATTGAATTGGACTGTAACCTAGATTGGAATTTTCCAAAATACAACCCAAACCCTGAGGATTTAGAAATGCTTCATGAAATTTCAAAATCAGTAAAAGAAAACAATGCTGATATTGGTTTTGGTTTTGATGGAGATGGTGATCGTGTAGGAGTGATTGATAATAAGGGTAATGAAATATTTTCTGACAAAATTGGATTACTGATTGCAAGAAATCTATCAAACACTCACAAAAATTCAAAATTTATCGTAGATGTTAAATCTACTGGTCTTTTCTTAACTGATAAAATTTTAAATAAAAATAAATGTGAAACTTTATATTGGAAAACAGGTCATTCTCATATTAAAAGAAAAGTTCATAAAGAAAAAGCTTTGGCTGGATTTGAAAAAAGTGGACACTTTTTTTTCAATCAACCATTAGGCTATGGTTATGATGATGGTGTTAATTCAGCAATTCAAGTTTGTCATTTATTAGATAATCAAAACAAAAAAATGAACGAAATATTAAAAGAACTTCCTACTACTTATCAATCACCAACAATGGCACCATTTTGTAAAGATGAAGAAAAATATGATGTGGTTGATGAAATGGTGAAAGAATTTAAAAAAATAAAAGCCCAGAAAATAAAGATAGATAATCAAGTAATTAAAGACATTGTAACTGTAAATGGAATTAGATTTTCTTTTGAAGATGGTTCTTGGGGTTTAATTAGAGCTTCATCAAATAAACCATCTTTAGTAGTTGTTACTGAAAGCCCTACCTCAGAAGAGAGAAAAGTAAATATATTTAGATTTATTGATAAAATTTTAACAGAAAATGGAAACATAGGAGATTACGATCAAAAAATTTAGTTAATTTTTATCTTCTTTATCTTCATTATCATTAATTTCATTTTCTATTTTCGGCTCTTTTGAATGATCGCTGTAAAACTTTTTAATTAATTCTTCTTCTCTAATTCTTTGCTCCTGATCAAATTTATCTTCCCATTCTTTTATCCTTCGATTTTCCTCTTTAATTCTCTCTTCTTCCTCATCTTGTTCTCTTAATAATCTAGCTCTTTCTTCATCTAAAAGTCTTTGTTTTTCTTGCTCCTTTCTTGTTTCCTCTATTATTTTTCTTTCCTCTTTTTCTTTTAATAATTTTTCATTTTCTTCAGCTTTTATTTGCTCTTCTTTTTTTCTAAGTTCGTCTTCTTTTGCTCTTAGCTCAGCTTGTTCTTTTAAAATTTGTCTTTCTAACTCTTGTTGTCTTTCTAATTCAAGTTGCTTCAATTTATCTTCTGTTTCTTTTAATTTTTCCTCCTCGTATTTTAGCTTTCTAGCTGCCTCTCTTAGTTTTTGCTCTTCGTCTAATCTTTTTTGTCTTTCTATTTCTTTAATTCTATTTTTTTCTTGACGTTCTTTGTCTTTTTCTTCTCTTCTTTTTTGAAGTTCTAGTTCTTTAGATTTTATTTCCTCCAATTTAAGTCTGTTTTTTTCTTCTCTAATTTTTTGTCTCTCTAATATTTTTATTCTTAATTCTTCTTCTTTTAATCTTCTAGCATCCTCTCTTAACTTTTTAGCTTCCTCATCTTTTATTTTTTGTTGCTCTATTTTTAATCTTTTAGACTCAATTTGATTTCTTTTTTCCTCATTTTTTCTAATTTGTTTTTCATTTTCAATAATTAATCTTTGTTGAGCTAATATTTGAAGCTTTTCTTCTTTAGCTTTAATCAATTTATCCTTTTCGGCTTGCCTCTTTTGCTGTTGAATTTCTTTTTTTTCTTGAATTTTTCTTTCTTTTTCTAATCTTAATTTTCTTTTTTCACTATTTTTTTTTAAGTCCTGATAAAAATTTTTAATTTTATTTTTTGTTTCACCAATAAAACGTTCTGGAAATGATTTAAAAATTTTTAAATCATTTTGAAATTTCTTTTTAATCTTATTCTTACTCATACAACAAAGTACCAATTTTTTATGGTAGCTGCACATAAAACTTGTGTTTAAATTGAGTACAATCCTTGAGTGTAAAATTTGATATTAAGATTTAATTATTAACTATTTCATCATTTTCATAAAAATCTTACGGAATTGAAAATTCTGAAATTCAACTATTAAGTGATCATTTAAATTTAGAGAATCGATTAAATTAAATTAGTGAGGTGATGGAGGGAGACTGAAGTCACCTCTTTTTTTTTATAATTTTAAATATTCATAAAAAAATTTAATCGAAACAACTAAAAGAAAAATTCCGAAAAATTTACTAATTTTATTTTTGTCTATACTGTGAACAGTTTTGGCACCAATTCGAGCCATGAAAGTGGTTATAGGAATAAATATTAAAAAAGCAGGTATATTTATAAAACCCACACTTAATGGAAGACTTGAATTCAAATAATTTCCTGAAATAAGAAAACCCAAGGCTCCAAATAATGCAATTAAAAAACCTATAGCTGCTGCACTTCCAATGGCTTTATTTATAGAATAACCAAAGAACTTTAGAATAGGAACATTCATGATTGCGCCACCAATACCCATAGGTGCTGATATAAAGCCAACAAGAAAGCCGAGAACTACTTTTAAATGTAATTTTATTTCGACAATTATATTTTGCTCCTTTTCTTTAATTAATAGTAAGTAAATTCCCAAAAATAAAATTATTATAGAGAAAAATAAAACTAAGAATTTAGTTTTTAATGAAGCAGCAAAAATTGTTCCAACAATAACACCTAGTACTACAAATAAACCGTAATTTTTTACTACGTCAAAATCAACAGCTTTAAATTTATTATGGGTTAATACTGAAACAGTAGATGTGGGTATTATTATTGCAAAAGATGTTCCTACAGCAAGGTGCATAACATATTGAGGATCAATTTCTAAAGAACCAAAAATAAAATATAAAAAAGGAACAGTTATCAACCCTCCACCAATACCAAATAATCCAGCGACAAAACCAACTGGTATAGCCGTTAAAACCATTAGTAAAATAATATAACTGTGTTCGTTTGTTAAAATTGAATTAAGCAGACTGCCCTACTCTAGTATCTACATTATTATATCTAATTTTATCCATAATGTGATCGATTTTTTTCACATCAGCATCTCTTACACACATGTTTTCACTTAAATATCTTTTCCAATAACTAGCACCAGTTTGACCATGAAATAAACCAAGAGTATGTCTCATAATTTGATTTAATCTTGTTCCTTTTTTTAATTCTTCTTTAACATAAGGGATAAGTTGTTCAATTACATCTTGTCTGCTTGGAACATCATCATTGTTAAATATTTCTCTTTCAATATCTGCTAATAAATAAGGGGTATGATAAGCAGCTCTTCCAATCATTACACCATCTGTTTTTTCTAAATGAGGTTTTATTTCATCTACTGAGGTTATTCCTCCATTAATAATAATCTCTTCATTAGGAAAATCCTCTTTTAATTTATAAACATATTCGTATTTTAAAGGTGGAATATTTAAATTTTGCTTAGGTGTAAATTTACCCAACATAGCTTTTCTTGCATGAATAATAAAAGTTTTAACTCCAGTTGCTTTCAGAGTTGAAATAAAATTATATAAATTTTCATAATCTTCCACATCATCGTAACCAATTCTTGTTTTTATAGTTATTGGAAGTTTTGTAACTGATTGCATTTTACTTAAACAATCTGCAACTAAATTTGGCTCTTTCATTAAACATGCACCAAATCTATTTTTTTCTACTTTTTTACTAGGACAACCTAAGTTTAGATTAATTTCATCATAACCAAAATCTTCGCCTACTTTAGTGGCTTCAGCTAAAAGTTTTGGAGAAGATCCTCCTAATTGAAGAGCCACTGGTTTTTCATTTATATTAAATTCTAATAATTTTTTTTTATCTCCTCTATTTATGGCTTCATCAACTACCATTTCTGTATAAAGAAGAATATTTTTTGAGATTAATCTTAAAAAAAATCGCTCATGACGATCTGTACAGTCCATCATAGGAGCAATTGACACTTTCCTATTCATTTTTTAACTTTATATTATTTTTTTATGAGTTTGAAGCTTCAGTATCATCTGAGGATGACTCAGCTTCTTGATTTTCTGACTCTGTTACTTCATCTAGCGATACCTCACCATCTTCAGAAATATTCTCTTCACTTACAGAACTTTCAACATCAACTTTAGCAGTTTGTGATAATTCAGCTAAATCTTCTTGAGAAACTTGAATTTTTTCTGGTGCTTTTCGGGCTCTTTTTGATGGTAGAATTGGAGTTCCACTTTTTGAAATTTCACCTTTGTAAATACTCTCAAAATCATCACCTACTTCCTCTTCATCCTCGGATCCATCATCAACTTGCTCTACATGTTTTCTAAGTTTATAAACTGCACTTTCAGTTAAATCAGGAACTTTAATTTTTTCTTCAGCTATTTCTCTTAAAGCTATTACTGTGTTTTTATCATTTTTTCTATCAAGAGAAGGTTCTATACCTGAATTCAATTGAGTTGCTCTCTCTTTTGCAACAAGAACTAATTCATAAGGACTATCTACTTTATCTATGCAGTCTTCTACTGTAACTCTAGCCATGCGCAGTATCTATACAGTGAACCTCTAAAAATCAAGAGTATTTTTTTAGATATAATGAGGATTTAGCTTATTTTTAACTAAATAAAGAAAGATAATTGAAACAAAAATATAGGTTCCCGAGACAACAGCTATCTGCTCAATAGAAAAACCAATATCAATCAAGAACCCAAATAAAGCAGTGCCAAAAGCAGTTGAAAATACCATTAATGCAGTTGTTAATGCTTTTATAGATCCAATAAACTTAACACCATAAATCTCAGCCCATGTTGAAGATCCAAGTACATTTGCAAGACCATTAGTCACTCCGAGTAAACCAAAAAATACAAATGAGGACCATGGAGCATCAAAATAATAAAGAACTACAGTTCCAAAAAAAAGAGGAATATTCATGTAGATAAGTAATTTTCTACTAGAAAATTTATCGATTAAAAAGCCAGAAATAAAAAGAGTGATTACTGATAAAATTGAATAAGCCATAAATGATTGTGCAATTACATAAGGACCCCATCCTTTAGAAGATGATATAAATGACTGATAAACAAAAGAACCTGTAGCAATCCAAGGCATAGCCAACATGGTTATACATATGATGTAGAACCTATAATCTTTTAAAACTTCTATTCTTTTCCATTGTTTAATTTCATGATTAATTTCTCCAACTCTAGATTCTTCCCTGCTATCAAGTTTAACCTCCTTAACTAAAATAAAAGTTGCAGCAGGTAATACAAGTATCACTAAAATAGAAATTGAAACCCAAATATCTCTCCATTCTATAAAGGTTAATAAAAAAACTATTAAAACAGGCATAATAAATTCAGCTAATGACAATCCTAACCAACATGTACTTAATGCCCTTCCTCTATTTTTTACAAAAAAACGAGATATAGTTGTTGTCGCAGTATGACTTGACAATCCTTGTCCAGCTAAACGCATTAAAAAAATTCCTATAAATAAAAAAATTACAGATGAAATTTTTGAAAATATAAAACAGGAAAAAGATAGAAAAATTATTACATAAGAGGCGAACTTTAATATATTTACATCATCAATTTTTTTTCCAATCCAAATTAAAACAACACTACTCAACAAAGTAGCAGATGCATAAATTGAGCCAAATTGTCCATGTGTGATTGATAAAGCATCTCTAATACTAGAATTAAACAAACCTAGAAAAAAACTCTGTCCAAAACTAGAAAAAAATGTAAATATGAAACCAAATATAATTACTTTAAAACTTAAACTCTTAAACATATAAAAACTTTATGACTTGTAATGTTGCTTTCATTGGTCTTGGTGTCATGGGTTATCCGATGGCTGGTTATATATCAAAAGGTGGACACAATGTAACTGTTTTTAATAGAACAAAATCTAAAGCAGAAAAATGGGTTAAAGAATACAAAGGTAAAATTGCAGAAACTCCTGCGGAGGCTGCAAGTGGTGCGGAATATGTTTTTACCTGTGTTGGAAATGATAACGATTTAAGAGAAGTTACTTTTGGTAACGATGGTGCATTTAAAACAATTAAAAAAGATGTAATCTATATTGATAACACTACAGCATCAGCAACTATTGCAAGAGAAATTTATGAGTACGCAAAGAAAAATGGATTTGGTGCGTTAGATGCACCTGTTTCGGGTGGACAAGCTGGTGCTGAAAATGGTGCGCTGACAGTTATGATTGGTGGTGATCAAGCTGACTTTGATAAAGCAAAAGACAAAATTGATTGCTATAGCAAAAAAATGAAATTACTTGGCAAAGCTGGAAGTGGTCAATTAGCTAAGATGGTTAATCAAATTTGTATAGCAGGATTAGTTCAAGGTTTATCTGAAGGAATTAACTTTGGAATGAAAGCTGGACTAAATATGGAAGATGTTATTGAAGTGATTTCAAAAGGTGCAGCTCAATCATGGCAAATGGAAAATAGATATAAAACAATGATTGATGATAAGTTTGACTTTGGTTTTGCAGTTGATTGGATGAGGAAAGATTTAAAAATTGCAATGGAAGAAGCAAAGAATAATGGTTCACTGTTGCCAGTAACTGAACTTGTAGATAAGTTTTATGGAGAAGTTCAAGGTTTGGGTGGAAACCGTTGGGATACATCAAGTTTAATTAAAAGATTCAGAAAGTAATGTATGCAACCAGCATACTATGAGAACCTAGAGGAAATTCAAAACAAGTATTGGTCAATGCTGGATGATGCAGTGACTAATAGATCATCGCCTTTTAGAATTCCTGTTTTTATGTGTGCTCATCAAGATGAAATTGATGGAAGAATAGTTGTTTTAAGAAAATCAGATAGAACAAATAATTTATTACAGTTTCATACTGATTTTAGATCACCAAAAGTAGGTATTCTTAAAAAGAACAATAAAGCTTCACTACTATTTTATGACAAAGAGGAAAAAATCCAATTAAGAGTTAAAGTTGATTGTGAAATAAATAATCAAAACTCCACAACAGAAGAATCTTGGAAAAAAACTCAACATATAAGTAGAAGATGTTATTTAACTGATAGTCCACCAGGAGCCACATCAAAAAACCCAACTTCTGGAATGATATCAAAATTAGAAGATTTTGATTACACTATGGAACAAAGCGAAGATGGTTATAAAAATTTTACTGTTATTAAATGTAAAATTAAATCTATCGAATGGCTTTATTTAGCTGCTAAAGGACATCGAAGAGCAAAGTTTAATATAGAGATGAATAGTAATTCTTGGTTAATTCCTTAATATTTTATTTTTTTTCTAATATAAAGTTTACCTAGTATCTTTTTAAATTCTATTCTATTTCTAACAATTTCATCTTCATGGCCATCTCTTTTTTGAAACAACGTTGTTTGAGCACTTTTACCTAATTCAAGATTTATCTCATTAGATGGTCTTCCATTAGTATAATAATATAAAGCTAATGATTTACGAGTAACATCTTCAGGACAATTTAATGGATTTGGATGTCCATGAAAACTAAAATCAGTAGTGTTAAAGATAACCAGTTTGTTAAAAGATGGTTTTATTTTAACCTCGCAATTTTTCATTTCTTTATCCCAAAGTTCTAAATGACCTCCCCACTCTTCTTTCCAATCTTTATTTAAATACAATAAAAGATTTAATCTTCTATTTAATTTTAATTGAGGATGAATATTAAAGTCAGAATGAATTTTCAAAAAACCTCCTTGTTTAATTTCATGTAAACCGGCTCCAGATAAGTATGGATCTGGTATTAATTTTTGTTCGATTCCAGTAAGTGTTTGAATAAAATCTAAAAATGAATAAGAGTTTAAAAATTCAATAAATGAATTAATTTTATTCGGTATTCTTTCAGGAGAAGTTATTGCAAGTTTAACCTCTGATTTAGTATTCATGTTGAAATCATGTTTATTTTCACTCATCTTTGGAAAACTTTCCAATATTTCATTCAAATAATCTTCATCAAAAAAATTATCTAATTCAATAAATGGGAAAGGTTTTGCATTTATAAATTGATTTCTTTTTTCAAACGAAAAAGTTTTTAAGTCTTTGAATTTTTCTGCAATTTTATTGTTCATGCATTAAGTATAGTTTTTGTTTTTTTTTCAACAACTAAAAAATTGATTTTGAATATTTTTTCCAATTATCTTGATAATGTTTGGTATTTTCCCAAACTGCTTTTTTTTCCTCTGAAGTCACTTCTCTTACAACCTTTCCTGGGGAACCAACTACTAATGAATTATCTGGTATAATTTTATTTTCAGTAATTAGGGCTTTTGCACCTATAATACAGTTTTTTCCAATCTTTGCTTTATTTAGAATCACTGCTCCAATTCCAATTAAACTATTGTCTCCTATAGTACACCCATGAAGCATAACTAAATGTCCAACAGTAACATCTTTTCCAACTTTTAAAGGGCAGCCTGGATCAGTATGTAAAACACTTCCATCCTGAATATTAGATCCTTCGCCTATGTGAATATTTTCTATGTCACCCCTTAAGGTTGCGTTAAACCAAATACTAGAGTTCTTTTCTAAAGTAACATCACCTATTATAGTTGCATTGGGTGCTACCCAATTATCACCAGAGTTTTTTGGTTTTTTATCTTTTAAATCATAAAACATAATTTATATATTATTACATTATGCCAATACAAACTCCAATATGTGATTTCGGTCAAAAGGCACATGACTTTAAGCTTAAATCAACAGACAATAAAATTATTTCTTTAGATGATATCAAAGGTGAAAATGGAACTTTGATAATGTTTATATGTAACCACTGTCCTTATGTGAAAGCTGTCACAAAAGATATAGTTGAAGATTGCAATGAATTAAAAAAAATAGGAATTAATTCTGTAGCTATTTGTGCTAACGACTCTGAAAATTATCCTGAGGACTCTTTCGAAAATATGATTGAATTTGCAAAAAAAAATCAGTTTAGCTTTCCTTATTTAAATGATGAAACTCAAGAGATTGCCAAAACATATGATGCTGTATGTACGCCAGATTTTTTTGGATATAATAAAAATTTAGAACTCCAGTATAGAGGACGTTTAAGAGAACTTAAAAACTTAATACCAGTAAGAAGTGGTGAAAGTGACTTACTAAAAGCCATGAAACAAATTGCTGAAACAAACAAAGGTCCTGAAAATCAAATACCAAGTGCTGGTTGCGGTATTAAGTGGAAACAATAATTAATGTATTTAATTATAACTAGAGCTTTCCCACCCGAATTGGGTGGTATGCAAAGTTTAATGTGGGGACTATCTAATGAATTATCTAAAAACTTTATGATAAAGGTTTTTGCAGATTACATTGAGGGTCATAAAGATTTCGATGGACAAGCTTCATTTTCAATTGAGAGAGTTGGTGGGATTAAATTTTTAAGAAAAATTAGAAAAGCTCAATTAATTGATGAAGTTTCAAAAGAAAAGAACATTGAAGGTATTATTGCTGATCATTGGAAAAGTTTAGAACTTCTTAAATCAAATAAGAAAAAATATTGTCTTATTCATGGTAAAGAAATTAATCACCCTAAAGGAGGAAGATTAAATAATCGTATTTTAAAAGTTCTGAATAACGTTGAAAAAGTTGTGGCAAACTCAATATTTACAAAAAATTTAGCAATTGAAATTGGAGTAAATGAAGAAAAGATAGTTGTAATAAATCCAGGAACATTCCCAATTAAAGAACCCAATAAAACCTCACTTGAAAAGGTTGAAAGTCTTTTAAAGATCAAATCACCTAGATTAATTACTGTTTCAAGATTTGATAAAAGAAAAAATCATGAAAAAGTTATTATGGCTATAAGAAATTTAAAACAAATTTATCCTAATATTGTTTATATTTGTATTGGTCATGGAGATGAAGAAGAAAATATAAAGAAATTAGTTGTAGAACTTGATTTAAGTTCTCAAGTTATGTTCTTTAAAGATATAAGTGATGATTTAAAAAACTCTTTGTTAGCTAAATCTGATATTTTTGTTATGCCATCCATTATTTACAAATCTTCTGTCGAAGGATTTGGTATTGCGTATGTAGAATCTGCACAATATGGAGTTCCTTCTCTTGGAGGGAAAGATGGTGGAGCCTCAGATGCAATCAGTCATGATAAAACGGGTTTAATTTGTGATGGAAATAATTTAGATGAAATTTATTCGTCTTTAAATTCTATGATTGAAAATAAAAAATATTTAGAACTTGGTAAAAATGCCAAAGAATATGTTTCCAAATTTCATTGGGAAAAAATAATAGAAGAATATAAAAAAATTCTTAATTAAGATTTATTTTTTTTTAAAGTTTTATAAATATGCCAAAGAACAATTAGTATTGTTGTGGCTAATATACAAACGGTAAGAGTTCTGTCCCATAAAAATTCCCAAGATCCATTACTTAATAATAAAGATCTTCTTAAATTCTCTTCCATTAATCCACCTAGAACAAATGCTAATATCAGCGGTGGCATTGGAAAATCATAAAGTCTCAAGAATGTTGCTACAACAGCTATCCCAATCATTAGATAAATATCAAAATTATTGAATGACATTACATAAATTCCAGTTATTGAAAAAAATAAGATTAATGGGATCAAATAATTTTTAGGTACAGCTAGGATTCTGGCTATGTAAGGAATCAGAGGTAAATTTAATATTAATAAGATGACCATTCCAATATACATTGACATTATCACTGACCAAAAAATTTCAGGATTAGTCATGTATAATCTTGGTCCAGGCTGGATACCAAAACCTAAAAGAGCTCCAAGCATAACGGCAGTAGTTCCACTTCCTGGTATACCTAGAGTAAGCATAGGCACAAAAGATCCTGAACAAGCTGCATTATTTGCTGTCTCTGGAGCAGATAATCCATTTATACTTCCCTTTCCAAACTTCTCTTTTTCTTCATCCTTAACTAAATTCCTTTCCATTCCATAAGCTAAGAAAGATGCAATAGTTGCTCCAGCTCCTGGTAGTACTCCAATTAAAAATCCAATAACTGAAGATCTTGGAATAGTTTTGTACATTTTTCCTCGTTCTTCTTTATTAATCCTAATTGATCCTAATTCAGTTAATGAAACCTGTTTAGCAGCAGCTGTTGGATCGTTTCTTTTTAAAATAATAGTTAAAGCTTCGCTCATTGCAAAAGTTGCCATAACAACAAGAATGAAACTAATACCATCAGTTAAGTTCATATTATTAAATGTAAATCTTGTAATATCAGACAAACTATCTTGCCCAACAGATGCTAACATTAACCCCAACACTACCATCATCATTGCTTTTAAGAACTGTCCTTTTGATGAAAATGCTGCTATCGCGGTTAAACCTAAAATCATCAAAGCAAAATAATCTGGTGATCTAAACGATAAACTTACTTTTGATAAACTGGGTGCTAAAAATAATAGATATATTGCAGATAATGTTCCACCCGCAAAAGAACTCCAAGCTGCAATGGCTAAAGCTTTTCCAGCTTTACCTTGTTGAGCCATTGGGTATCCATCAAATGATGTAGCTACTGTTCCCGGAACACCTGGGGCATTTAATAAAATTGAAGATGTTGATCCTCCAAATACTGCACCGTAATAGACACCAGCCATTAAAATTAATCCAGTCGCAGGGTCAAAACCATATGTAATTGGAATCATTAAAGCAATTGCTGTCATTGGACCAAGACCTGGTAACATTCCAATAATTGTTCCAAAAAAACAGCCAATCATTACCATAAAAATATTTTTAAATGTAAGAGCTGTAGTTAAACCGATTAATATCCCTTCAATCATCCCATTACTCCAATTAATTTTAAGAAAGGATCTCTTAAATAAATATCAAGAACACCATGTAGTAGAAACATAAATGCTGCAACAAATGGGAAAGATAAAAAAAACATTAATATCCATCTTCTTTCACCTAAAAAATAATAAGAAGCAAATAAGAATAAAGAAGTAGTTAGAAAGTATCCAACTTTTAGAATTGTTGCTCCATAAATAATTGCAATAAGAATTAATATTCCTGTTTTTTTGTATTCTAAAGTTTTGTGTTCAACTTTAATAGTATCAGGGTCTGGTAAAATTAATTTTAAACCAGAAAAAAATAAACCAGCATAACCTAAATAAATTGGAAATGTTCTGGCATTAAAAGGTGCATTTTCATCAAATGCAAAAACTTGGATTTGATAAGCTGTATATAAATAAAATACTGAAAAAATAAAAAAGAGCAGTGATATAATTTTTGTAGTATTTATATTCACTGCTCTTCCTAATTAATTAACCCAAAGGATTAAATAACTCCAAGTTTTTTCATAAGAGCTGTCATTTCTTTAGTTTGAGTTTTTAAAAACTTAACAAACTTTTTGTCTGGGTTATAAATATTAACCCAAGCATTTCTGGCTCTAACTGCTTCCCATTCAGGAGTTTTTTGTACATCGCCTAACATTTTAGCAATAGCTTTCTTTTCTTTATTGCTCATGCCTGGAGGACCAAAAAATCCTCTCCAGTTAACGAATTGTACGTCATATCCTTGTTCTTTAAGTGTTGGTGCATCTGGTGCATCAGAAACTCTATCAGGTGCAGTAATACCAATAATTCTAACTTGGTCTCTTGCTCCCATAAGCTCACCTAAACCTGTAGAAATAATTTGTGTTTCTCCAGATAAAAGTCCAGCTAATGCTTTTCCACCTGCATCATAAGGAATGTACGCAACATCATTTGGATTCGCTCCAGCAGCTTGAAATGCTAAAGCACCAATCAAATGATCCATACTTCCTCTAACAGAACCACCAGCCATTTTAATCGAGCTAGGGTTTGCTTTGTATGCGTCAACAACATCTTTAAAGTTTTTATATGGTGAGTCTTTTGCAACTGCAATTGCACCGTAATCACCAATTACTCCAGCTATTGGCACAACATCTTTATAAGATAAAGTTCCAGAGCCACTTACATAACCTTTGTGTCTTGTGATTGATCTTAAAACTAATGGTGTTGATTGTACTAAGATAGTATTTTCAGGCTTAGTATTAATCATGTAAGCTAATGCTTTACCACCACCACCACCTGACATATTTTCAAATGATGCGCTTTTTAAAAAACCAGCTTTTGTTAAAGCTTCTCCAGTACCTCTAGCAGTTCCATCCCAACCACCACCAGCACCACCACCAATTACAAAGTGTAATTTTTCAATTGCAATTGAGTTTACTGTTGTCGTTGATAATAAAAGAACAGCTGAGAATAAAACTGAAAAAAAAGATTTAATTAGTTTCATTATTTCCTCTCGTTGTTATATTTAATGACTTGGATTAAACATATTTTGTGTAAACTAGTCAACAACCAAAGATAGAACACATGTTAAAAGCGATTCACTTTGACCGAGAAAATTTGGGTCAATTATTTACAAAAAAATTTTTAATCGTAATTTTAATTTCTATTCCAAGTGCAATTGTAGCAGATTTTTTTAATATTCCTCTTGCTTGGATGATTGGTCCAATGATTGCTACATCTTTGGTTGCTTTAAATGGTTTCCAAGTTCTAATGCCCAGAATAGCTCTAAGCTCAATTTTAATTATATTAGGGCTTCATATTGGAAATTACATTGACCAAAATCTTTTTAGTCAAATGGTTAATTGGATTTGGACTACAGTTATAATGTTTTTTTATATTGTCGTTAGTATCTTGATTGTTTCAAAATACTTACAAAAATTCTCAGGATATAAAGAAAAAACGTCAATATTTTCTGCCGCTCCAGGTGCCTTAGGCCCTTTAATGATTTTAGCTGAATATGAAAAATCAGATTTATCTCAAGTTGCAACAGCTCATTTAATTAGATTAATAATAATTATAACTTTATTTCCATTTATAATTGTAAGTCTTTACCCAGCTGAAGCTTTGGAATTAGAAAAATTTGATTATATGTCTCAAAATCATTGGGAATTATTTTTATTAATATTAGCATCATTAATATTTATATTTTTCTTTGATAAATTTAAAGTTCCAGCAGCACTCCTTTCTGGAACATTAGTTGCAAGTGGCGTCCTACAGATATTTGATATTGCTTCTTATAAACTACCAGATGCTTCAATTAATTTTTGTTTACTTATTTTAGGAGCATCAGTTGGATGTAGATTTGCAAACAAAACATTTAAAGAAGTAGCTAGTAATTCTTTTCATGGATTAGTCGCAACTATACTTTTAGTTTTATTAGGTTTAGTTGCAGCCTATATTGCAACATTTTTTGTCGATACTAATTTTTTAAGTTTAATTTTATCTTTTTGTCCTGGTGGAATTTATGAAGTAGCTGTTATAGCAATTGCTTTTGATTTAGAACCTGATTTTGTAGCATTTCATCATATTATAAGATTATTATTTATATTATTTATCGTGCCAGTGATTTTAAGATTAGTAGAGAAAGTTAAGATAAATAATTAGATAATCTTTCAAAAACTTTTTCAGGACTTAAGTTGTTAAGATCACTTACTTCTATTGCTTTAAAATTTTCTCTTTCAATACTTACTTTGTAGGCTGTTGTATGTGGACCAAATAATGTAAGCCCTTTAGCTCCTACATGTGCAGTAATATGAGCAGGACCAGTATCATTAGCAACAACAAATGAACTATTTTTAATTAAAGATGTTAATTGAGAAATATCTAATGCTCTTCCATTGTCTAGTAAAGCCAGTGCATTTATATCTTTTGCATCATTAATTTCCGAAGGCCCCGGTGCAGTTAAAATTTTATACTCATCACCATATTTATTTAAAATTAGCTCAATTAATTTATTATAAAAAGGCCATTTTTTTATTGTTAAATGTGATGAACAAAATGGAAATAATAAAATATATTTATTAAACTTATAAAAATTTTTAATTTCACTGATGTCAGTAGAGGCCCAATTAAAATCTGGCTCTAAAGTGTTTGAAGTATTTAAACCAGATTCTTTTAATTGATAATCAAATCTTTCAAGAACTGAAATTTTATTGAATTCTTCTTCATTTTTATCTGATGGCAAAGTTGTGATTGAACTCGACCAAACTAGTTTATCAGCTTTTGGAAAAAGAATATTTTTATAAAAATTAGTTCTGGACGAATTTTGAAGATCGAAAACTTTTGAGAAATTATACTTCTTTAACTCTCTCATTAAAAAATATAAATAAATTAAATTATATCTTGGAAGTCTTTTGTCTAAAATTATCTCATGTATAAAAGGATTTTTCTTAAATAAATCATAGTAAGGTTTGGTTGTTAAAAGAAATATTTGATCATTTTTATGGTTTTCAGATATATCTTGAATTGCCCCACTCGCTTGCGCTATATCTCCTAATGATCCGTGTTTAATAATTAAAATATTAGACATATTTATAACAAGATAGCACAGTATTAAATTTTATGAATAAAATTATAGTAGAGGTTTCAATTGGAGAACTTTTAGACAAAATATCTATCTTAGAGATTAAACAGGAAAAAATAAAAGATCCTGAAAAGTTAAAATTTATCAAAAACGAATACTCTATTCTAAAAGATCAACTAGAAAAAAATGTTAAGTCTAATGACAAACTTAATAATCTTTTTCAATCTCTTAAAGAAATTAATGCTAAACTTTGGGTTATAGAAGATAACAAAAGAAAATGTGAAAAGGATAAAGATTTTGGCGAGGAATTTATTAAGCTTTCAAGGGATGTACATTTTCTAAATGATGATCGTGCAAAAATTAAATTAGAAATCAATAATCATACAGGATCAGTCATTAAAGAAATTAAAGAATACACAAATTATTAAATAATTTAATGGGATTGCATTTTTCAAAAGTAGAATTTTCACAGAGAAAAAATAAAGTTTTAAAATCAATGAAAGAGCAAAATCTTGATGCTTTATTGATGTTTAGACAAGAGTCTATGTATTGGTTAACCGGTTACGACACTTTTGGTTATGTTTTTTTTCAAACATTAGTAATGGATAAAAATGGCAATATTATTCTTTTAACAAGAGCTCCTGATTTAAGACAGGCACAAAATACTTCCAATATTGAAGATATTAGAATTTGGGTTGATAAAGATGGCTCTAATCCAACTGATGATCTTAAAGTTATTTTAGATGAACTTTCTTTAAAAGGAAAAAAAATTGGTATTGAGTATGAAGCTTATGGAATGACTGGACGTAATGCTATTAGATTAAATAAATCTATAGAAAATTATTGTGATATTGAAGATCAATCTGAATTAATTACAAAACTTAGAGTTATAAAATCTCAAGAAGAAATTGTTTATGTAAGAAAAGCAGCTGAACTTGCTGATAATGCTTTAGACCAAGCTTGGAAATATACCAAAGCAGGTGCAAGTGAAGCAAAAATTTTAGCAGAGATGCAAAAAATAGTTTTAGAGGGTGGCGGTGATTATCCTGCCAATGAATATATTATTGGTTCAGGACATAACGCACTCTTATGTAGATACCAAGCAGAAAAAAGAAATTTATCTAAGCAAGATCAATTAAGTATTGAATGGGCCGGAACTTATAAACATTATCATTCAGCAATGTTTCGGACTATTCTTATAGGAAAAGCTAATCCTAAACATATTAAAATGCACGAAGCATGTGTTGAAGCTTTAACAAATTGTGAAAATAAATTGAAACCAGGTAATAAAATTGGAGAGGTTTTTGATATACATGCAAAAACATTTGATGGTCTTGGATATAATAAGTCAAGAATGAATGCTTGTGGTTATTCATTGGGGTCAACTTTTTCTCCTAATTGGATGGATTGGCCTATGCTATACACTGGCAATCCATATGTTATTAAATCTGGTAATATATTTTTTATGCATATGATTTTAATGGACTCAGAAAACCAAATGGCAATGAATCTAGGAGAAACTTACTTGGTTACTGATAAAGGAAATGAAAGACTTGGAAAACAAAAACTAGATCTAGTTATACTTTAATTAAAACTATATTTTTTTTCTAAAAATTTAATGACATTGTGGATTACAAAGGTCATAAATAAGTAAATTCCACCCGCAACAATAAATACTTCGATTGGCTTAAAGGTGGTTGAAATTATATATTTTGCAACACCTGTTAAGTCCATTATAGTAACCGTGCTTGCCAATGAAGTTCCTTTCATCATTAAAATAATTTCATTACCGTATGCTGGTAATGATTGTCTGATAGCTATTGGAATTTGAATTTTATAAAAGATAATTTTACTTGATATCCCCAAACTCTGGCCTGCCTCTATTATTCCAGGTTTAATGGTTTGAAATGCGGATCTTAAAATTTCTGAAGTGTAGGCTCCAGTATTAAGAGCAAAAGCAATAATTGCACACCAATACGGTTCTTTTAAAATAACCCATAAAAAAGTAGATCTTAAATACTCAATTTGTCCTAAACCAAAATAAATAATAAATATTTGTACTAGTAATGGAGTTCCTCTAAATAAATATGAATATCCATAAGCAAATCTATTTATAAAGATATTTTTATTTAACCTTAAAATTGCAAATATTAAACCAATAAATAAACCTATAATCAAAGAAACTGATAAAAGTTTTAAAGTTATTACTGCAGCATTAAGTAACTTTGGAAAACTATTAATCATTAACTCAAAATCCATTAATACCCCTTGTTATATTTAATTTCTAATCTATTGATTAATTTCATGCTTAGAAAAGTTAGTAATAAGTATAAAACTGCAGCGAAAGAATAAAAGAATAACGGATCTCTTGTAGATCCAGCGGCAATATAAGATTGTCTCATAATTTCAACTAAACCAGTCACAGAAATTAAAGATGTATCTTTAAGTGTTATTTGCCAAACATTACTTAAATTAGGTATGGCCAATCTTAATGTTTGAGGAAGTATAATTTTAAAAAATTTACCAAATTTACCTAAACCTAAAACATTAGCAGCTTCAAACTGACCTTTATCAATTGATTGAACTGCTCCTCTAAAAACTTCAGTTGAATAAGCTCCAGAAATAATTCCTATAGCAAAAGCTCCTGTAACAAATGCATTTATTTCTATGTATTCATTGTAACCAAAAATGGAAGCAACATACATTACTGCGCCTGTTCCCCCAAAAAAGAAAAGATAAATAACTAATAATTCTGGAACACCTCTAATTACCGTAGTGTAAGAATTAGCTAATAAATTTAAAAATTTATTTTTTGAAAGTTTAAGTGGAGTGAAAATTGCTGCAAAACTAAAACCAATTATCATCGCTGTAATTGACACAGCTATTGTCATTAGAGTAGCACGAAATAATTCGTCGCCCCAACCAGTATCACCAAATGCAAGAAGTTCCATACAGACTGGCGACTATAAATAATAGTCGCCAAATCTAAAATTTAATTACATAGAAGCGTCGAAACCGAACCACTTAGTAGCTATTCTACTAATATCGCCGTTCTTTCTCGCTTTGTTAATTGCAGCGTTAAACTTTTTCAAAAGTTCAGTATCATCTTTTCTAATACCAACTCCAACACCATTACCAAAAGCTCCACCTGAAAAAGTCGGTCCAGTTAAAACAACTGGTTTACCAGATTTTTCTGCGTAGTCACTAAATGCAACAGCAGCTGCTAAAGCTGCATCACATCTTCCTGATGCTAAATCTAGGTTAACTTCATCTTGTGTTTTGTAAGTTCTTACGTTTACTTTTCCAACATCACCAGAATCTAAAAAATTTTGGTGAATGGTTGCAGTTTGCACACAAACTGTTTTACCAGCTAAAGCTGCTGTAAGAGTTTTAAGTGCTTTTTTTGCTGCTGCATTAGGTTTAGTTAAATTTATTCCAGCAGGTGTATCTAAACCTTCTAGACTAGAACCTTTCATAACTGCCAATGAAGCTACTTCATCTGCATAACCTTGAGAAAAGCTTATCGCTTTTTGTCTTTCAGCAGTAATTGACATTCCAGCCATTATTGCATCAAACTTTCGCATGATTAGTGCTGGTATCATACCATCCCAATCTTGTTCAACGATTTCACACTGTTCTCCAATATATCTACATAGTGTGTAAGCTAATTCTACTTCAAAGCCTATTAATTTACCTGCCTCATTTTTTGAATTCCATGGAGGATAGGCGCCTTCAGTTCCAATTTTAATTTTGTCAGCATTAGCATTTCCTATTACTAGTAAAGAAAGTAAAACTGAAAAAATAGTTTTTTTGAATATATTCATCATTATCTCCTTTAATAAAAAATTAGTATTTCACAATTTAGAGATTTAAAAAAGAAAAAATTAATGATTTATTGAAGAAGAAAAGTTCCAGGAACAATCAAAACTAGGTATATAAACTCTTGATAAATTAGTATTTCCAAAATGATGATTAAAGACATTTAACCAATTTTCAACTTGAAGAGGTTTTTTGTCTTGACTTCCTACTTGAGTAGTTATTACCCCTTTAGGTTTAAGAATTCTTACTAATGAATCCATATTCTTTGATGCTAAATCAATACAAAATTGATCATCATTTAAATCAACGAATATATGATCATATGTATCATCATTGACAGATTTAATACTCTCAAAAGCGTCACCCCAAACACATTTGACTGAATTTTTTTCAGTAGCTTTATTTCCAATATTACCTAAATGTTTATTACAAACTTCAACTACTTCAGGATCAAGTTCGTACCAATCAACAAAATTAAATTTTTTAGAAATACATTCTCTTGCTACTCCACCATCACCACCACCAATGATCGCTGCTCTTTCATTAGACTTATTTAACTTTAATCCTGCACCAACAAAGGTTGAGCTATACAAATGTTCATCAGAAGCTGCTACTTGAATTTCACCATCAATAAACAATGATTTGCCAAATTGTTCCAGGTCTAAAATTTCGATGTGTTGGCCAACTTTAGATCTAAAATCTTCTAGCACATCATTCACAACATAAGATTTCTGTAATCCTGGTGTACTATAAATATCATGATACAATCCTTTGGTATCTCTATTAAACTCTTTTTTAACTATTCTTTTATGCTTAAATTCTTTTTTTATTATATCCAAAGCAATTGAAGGATTTACTTTTCCACATGTAAAAAAATCAAAACTAATAATGCCTTTTTCAGGAAAAGTGTGAAAACTAATATGACTTTCAGCTAATAATGCTAAAATTGTAAATCCTTGTGGTTCAAATTTATATTTTGAAATATTTAAAATTGTAACTTTTGCAGCTTCAGCTATTTCTTTTATAACTCTCTCAAAGACTGAAGGGTCGTACTCTTTGGTAGTTCCTATTATATCTAAAGTAATATGCTCCCCTACTTTAATCATGTTACCCTTTTTTATAATTTTTAGCTTTTTCCAAAACTTTTTTCATCTCTTCAAATGAAAGAATCTTTGGTTCCCCTAACTTTAGTGCAATAGTGTATTGATGACAAATATTTTCTATCTCTTGTGCAAGTTCGAAAGCTTGTTCTAAACTTTTTCCAAAAGCAACCTGGCCGTGATTAGACATTAAACAAGCACTTCTGTTTTCTAAAGCTTTAATTACATTATTCGAAAGCTCTTCAGTTCCAAAAGTAGCGTAATCTGCACATTTAATGTCCTCACCTCCAGCAAGAGCAATCATATAATGAAACGGTGGTATCGATTTTCCATGAGAGGATACAGCTGTTGCGTGTGGAGAATGGGTATGAACAATTGCTTGGGCGCCATTTTTATTAAGATAAATATCTCTATGAAATCTCCATTCAGATGAAGGTTTATTGTTTGAGTCATTATTTTCTTCCTCTTCATTTAAACCCATAAAAACAATATCTTCTGGTTTTAATGTTTCATATTTTTTTCCTGAAGGGGTAATCAAGTAACCCTCAGCATCTTTTTCTTTAGATCTTAGAGATATATTGCCTGATCTAAGAGGTGAAAGATTTGTAGAATTTAGCTTTAATGAATATTCAATAATCTTATTCCTTTGGTCTAAATTTTTCATTTAAATAATTTCTTTAATCCCTCTGAGGATGCCTCACATACACCTTTTTCAGTGATTAAACCTGTTACATATTTTGCAGGTGTCACATCAAAAGCTAAGTTCATAGCTTTACTTTTTTTTGGATAAATTTGTATTTTCTTTATATCTCCTTTTTCATCTAAACCTTCAACATGAGATAACTCATCTGAATTTCTCTCTTCTATTGGGATATCTTTATGATCTTTTATGTTCCAGTCAATTGTTGAACTTGGTAGTGCAACATAAAAAGGAATGTTGTTATCATGAGCTGCTAGTGCTTTAAGATAAGTTCCAACCTTATTACAAACATCTCCATTAGCTAAAGTTCTGTCAGTTCCAACAATACATATATCAACTTCACCCCTTTGCATTAAAATACCACCAGTATTATCTGCGATGATTGTGTTTTTAATCCCCTCTTCATTTAATTCATAAGATGTAAGACTAGCTCCTTGGTTTCTTGGCCTTGTTTCGTCAGCCCAAACATGGACTGGAATACCTTTTTTATGTGCGTGATATATTGGAGAAGTTGCAGTCCCCCAGTTAATTGTTGCAAGCCAACCCGCATTACAATGAGTTAAAATATTTACTGTTTCCTTTTTTTTATTATAAATTTCCTCAATTATTTTAAGACCATTTAATCCTATATTTTCACAAAACTTTATATCTTCTTCACAAATTTCTTTTGCTTCATTTAGTGCTATTTCCAAAATTTTATCACTATTAACACCTGATAATTTTTTCATCATTCTATCTACAGCCCACTTTAAATTTATAGCTGTAGGTCTAGAACTTATTAAATTTTCTGCAGAATTTTTTAAAAATGACTGATCATTATTTTCAATAATAGCTAATACTAATCCATAAGCTGCTGTAGCTCCTATTAATGGTGCACCTCTTACCTCCATTGCTTTAATTGCATTTATTGCATCTTTAACCGTTTTAAGGTCCTTTATCATAAATTGGTGTGGAAGTTTTGTCTGATCAATTATTTTAACAATATTTTTTTCAAACCAAATAGTACGATACTCTTTTCCCTCTATCCTCATTTATCAAGAACCCTACCTGCAACTGTTTTAAGTTTATCTATAGTTTTTTTTGTTCTTTTTTCTGGAGCAGTTATTATTGCTACATCTAGACAATTGTTAGTTGGATCTTTAGGATCAATATGATTTTCAAAATTTTCTATTAAATTTTTAATCATATTTTTAGCTTTTGCTGCATTACTTAATAAAACTTTTACAACTTGTTGAACATCAACATTTTCATGATCTGGATGCCAACAATCATAATCAGTAACCATAGATACAGATGCATATCTAATTTCTGCCTCTCTAGCTAATTTTGCTTCAGGCATATTGGTCATGCCAATAACATCAGCTTTCCAAGATCTATATAAATTTGACTCAGCTAAAGTTGAAAATTGAGGTCCCTCCATAACAACGTAAGTACCGTTTCTTTGATAATCAATTTTTTCTTTTTTAATTGCTTCTTCACATGCATTCATTAAACCATAAGATGTAGGATGAGCCATGGACACATGAGCTACAATTTCATCATCAAAAAATGTTTTTTCTCTAGCGAACGTTCTATCTATAAACTGATCAACGATTACAAATTTACCTGGTGGTAATTCTTCTTTTAAAGAACCAACTGCAGAAACTGATACAATATCTGTTACACCTAGTTGTTTAAGTGCATCAATATTTGCTCTAAAATTTATTTTTGACGGAGAAATAAAATGACCTCTTCCATGTCTAGGCAAAAAATATATCTCTTTTTCACTATAATTAGTTTTTAAAATTTGATCAGATGGTTTCCCCCATGGAGTACTTAAATTCAATAATTCTCTATTTTTGAACTCTTCAACATCATAAAGACCACTACCACCTATGATTGCTAATTTATTTATTGTCATGTTCAAAAATTAATTTATTTATGTTTTTATAATTAAGTATTATGAATTTAAAAGACTTTATAAGATCTATTCCAGATTATCCAAAAAAAGGGATATTATTTAGAGATATAACAACACTTATTAAAAATGAGAAAGCATTTGCTGAGTGTATTAACCAAATTGTTGAAAGATCAAAAAATTATAAAATAGATAAAATTGCTGCAATTGAATCTAGGGGGTTTGTTTTGCCTCTGCAGTTTCTTATATTTTGAAGAAACCATTCATATTATTAAGAAAAAAAAACAAGTTACCAGCTGAACTTTATTCCGTAGATTTTGAATTAGAATATGGAACAGCCACAATCGAAGTACATAAGGATTCTTTCGAAGAAAATGATTCTGTTTTAATTGTAGATGATTTAATTGCAACAGGAGGAACGGCTGAAGCTGCTGCAAAACTAATTGAAATATCAAAAGCAAAAGTTGCAGCTTTTATTTTT
>CACGBI010000003.1 GCA_902571235.1 uncultured Pelagibacteraceae bacterium | reverse complement strand
AAATCAGGGATTACATTTAGTGAAGAATACAAAGAACATAATCTTAAAAGTCATGTACATGGTAAACCAAATATAAAACTAGAAGATCATGTTGATAGAAAAACAATTAGATTTATGGGTTCAGGTTCAGCTTATAATTATATCGCAATGAAAGAAGCTATTGAGGACTCTGGGTTAGAAGAAAAAGAAGTTAGTAATTTTAAAACAGGAATCGTTATGGGTTCTGGTGGTCCATCGATTGAAAATGTTATTTTAGCAGCTGATAAAACTAGAGCCAAAACTCCAAAATTAATGGGACCATTTATTGTTCCAAGAACAATGGCAAGTACAGCCTCAGCTACACTTGCAGTTCCTTTCAAAATTAAAGGAACTAATTACACAATGAGTTCTGCTTGCGCAACAAGTGGTCACTGTATTGGAAATTCAATGGAATTGATTCAAATGGGCAAACAAGATATTGTTTTTGCAGGCGGAAGTGAGGAAATTCACTGGGCAATGACTGCAATGTTTGACGCAATGACTGCTTTATCATCAAAATACAATGATACTCCTGAAACAGCATCAAGAGCATATGATAAAACTAGAGATGGATTTGTAATTGCGGGTGGTGGTGGTGTTTTAGTACTTGAAGAATACGAACATGCTAAAGCAAGGGGAGCTAAAATATACGCAGAATTGACTGGTTATGGAGCAACTTCGGATGGTTATGATATGGTGGCACCATCTGGTGAAGGAGCTGTAAGATGTATGCAAATGGCAATGGCTACGGCTAAAAATAAAATTGATTATATCAACACTCATGGAACTTCTACCCCAGTTGGAGACATCACAGAGTTAAATGCGGTTAAAAATACTTTTGGAGACAGTATTCCAAAAATTAGTTCAACTAAGTCTTTATCAGGACATCCATTAGGGGCTGCTTCAGTTCATGAAGCAATCTACTGTTTAATAATGATGAAAAATAATTTCATTGCAGGTTCTGCAAACATTAATGAGATGGATGAAGAAGCTAAAAAATTTCCAATAGTTTCTAAAACAGAGACTGGTATGAATTTAAATACAGTAATGTCTAATAGCTTTGGTTTTGGGGGAACTAATGCAGCTTTAATTTTTGAAAAGGTTTAAATTATGAGTTTGATGAAAGGTAAAAAAGGATTAATCATGGGTGTTGCTAATGAAAGATCCATTGCTTGGGGTATATCACAAAAACTTGCAGGAGCTGGAGCTGAACTTGCATTCACTTATTTAGGTGACGCTTTAAAAAAAAGAGTAATTCCTTTAGCAGAAAAATTAAATTCAAAAACTACATTTAGCTGTGATGTTGAAAAAAAAGAAGATGTAAAAAAATTATTTGAAAATGTTAAATCTCAATGGGGTGAAATTGATTTTGTAGTTCATGCTATTGCATTTTCAGATAAGTCAGAATTATCTGGTGAATATTTAAACACTACTAGAGAAAACTTTTTAAGAAGTATGTTAATTTCATGTTTTTCATTTACAGAAGTTGCTAAAGAAGCCTCTAAAGTAATGAAAGAAGGTGGAAGTTTAATTACCTTAAGCTATGAAGCAAACAAAGCTATTCCAAATTACAATGTAATGGGTGTTTGTAAGGCAGCTTTAGAGTCTAGTGTTAAATATCTTGCAAGAGATTTGGGGGGTAAAGGCATGAGAGTTAATGCAATAAGTGCAGGACCTATTAAAACATTAGCGGCCTCTGCTATTGGGGATGCCAAATTCTTATATAAATGGAATGAAGACCATTCTTTCCTTAAAAGAAATGTAGATATTCACGATGTTGGAAATTCAGCATTATATCTACTAAGTGAACTTGCAAACGGTGTTACTGGTGAAATTCACTATGTAGATGCTGGATATAATAAGGTTGGCATGCCAGATCCTAAAAATATCACTTAATAAACGGGGGCGTTCTGTTGCCAGGTGCCCCGGAGCGGGCTTATATAATTCTTATTTTGCAACAAAGTTGAAATACTATAGGGTATAAAATTACCAAAAATTCCGCCACTAGTCCGCCAAAAATATTAGTGCTAAAATGAGCTATGATTCGTAATTTAATAATAAGCAGTTTGTTCATGCTATTAATTTTTCTAAATGCTTGTAATACAGTAACAGGAACAGTTGAAGGAACTGGCCAAGGAATTATTAATGATGTTAAAACATTTCATCATTATAGCACATGTATCTTTACTGATACTCAATGTGGAGATTTAGACTTAAAAAAATAATTTAATTACGCCACTAGTCCGCAAAAGACTTACCTAATTATTAATCAGTATTATAAATAAAGAGAAGTAGAGGGGTTGTAAGGGGCATTCTTTTTCAGGTGCCCCTAGATTTTATTCAGCTGCTTGTTTCATTGAAAGTTTAACTTTACCTCTATCGAAACCAATCACTTTAACTTTAACTTCGTCACCTTCTTTGACAACGTCAGTCACTTTAGCAACTCTTTTATCTGCTAATTCTGATATATGAACTAGTCCATCTTGTTTTCCTAAGAAGTTTACAAATGCACCAAATTCCATAATCTTCATAACTTTTCCTGAATAAATTTTATTTAGTTCAGCTTTTGCAGTGATATCTTTAATCATTTGCATTGCGATGTTTCTAGACTCTTCATCTGGAGCAGCAACTGTCACAACACCCTCATCATTTACATCGACTTTAGCGCCTGATTTCTCAACAATCTCTCTGATTGTTGCTCCACCTTTTCCAATAACAGCAGCAATGTCTTTTTTATCAACTGTAATTTTTTCCATTTTTGGAGTGTGTTTTCCAACACTTGCTCTTGAGGCTGATAGTGCTTTATTCATTTCACCTAAGATATGAACTCTGCCTTCTTTAGCCTGTTTTAAAGCCTGTTCCATAATTTCAAATGTAATACCAGTAATTTTAATATCCATCTGAAGTGAGGTAATTCCATCTTTAGTTCCAGCAACTTTAAAGTCCATATCTCCAAGATGGTCTTCATCACCTAAGATGTCTGATAACACGCTAAAATCGTCACCTTCTTTAATTAGTCCCATTGCAATACCTGCAACCGGTTCTTTAATAGGTACTCCTGCATCCATTAATGCCAAGGATGCCCCACAAACAGTAGCCATTGAAGAAGAACCGTTAGACTCTGTGATCTCTGATACAATTCTAAAAGTGTATGGAAACGCTTCTTTTGAGGGCAATGAAGAATTAATTGCTCTCCAAGCTAGTTTACCATGACCAATTTCACGTCTGCCAGTTCCAATTCTTCCAGTTTCCCCAACTGAAAAGGGAGGAAAATTATAATGAAGCATAAATCTTTCTCTTTGTAATCCATCTAAACTTTCTATTCTTTGTTCATCATCTGATGTACCTAGAGTAGTTACAACAATTGCTTGTGTTTCTCCTCTAGTAAACAAAGCAGAACCGTGAGTTCTTGGTAATACACCAACTTCACATGAGATAGGTCTTACATCAGACAATCCTCTACCATCAATTCTATTTTTGTTTTTTAAGATATCAGTTCTAACAATTTTCTTTTCAAGACTTTTAAGCTGAGAGTTAACATCAAGATCAGAATAATTTTCATTCTCCTCAAAAAGTTTTTTAGCTTTATCAGTAATTTCTGAAATTTGATTTGATCTATCTTGCTTGTCTCTTGTTGCAAAAGCTTTTTTGAGATCCTCTGTAAAAGTTTCTTCAAGTTTTTGTTTTACTTCAGATAAATCCTTTTTTTCAACAGTCCATTCAGGTTTTCTACATTCTTTTGCAAGTTCCTCTATCATTTCGATTACTGGAACAAATCCTTCGTGACCAAATTTTACTGCTGCTAACATTACTTCTTCAGATAAACCTGATGTTTCAGATTCAACCATTAGCACTGCATCTTTAGTACCTGCTACAACTAAATCCAAACTTGAGTTTTCTAACTCTGCCTTTGAAGGGTTAAGAATATATTTACCATCAACAAAACCAACTCTAGACGCACCTACAGGACCCATAAACGGCATTCCTGAGATTGCTAGTGCTGCAGATGATGCAGTAATAGCTAGAATATCTGGTTGATTTTCTTTGTCATACGAAATGACTGTTGGTAACAACTGTACTTCATTTTTAAATTCATCAGGAAACAAAGGTCTGATTGGTCTATCAATTAATCTTGAGATTAATGTTTCACTTTCGGTTGGCCTTGCTTCTCTTTTAAAATATCCACCAGGTATTTTTCCTCCTGCATAATATTTCTCTTGGTAGTTTACTGATAGTGGAAAATAATCCATATCAGGATTTACTTTCTTTGCACCTACCACTGTTGCTAAAATAACTGTTTCACCACATGAAGCAATAATTGCTCCGTCTGCCTGCCTTGCTACTTTACCTGTTTCTAAACGTATCTTCTTTCCCGCTACTTCTATCTCTTTCTTGTATACTTTAAACATTTCATTTCCATTTCGTTTCGTTTCGTTCCATTCAACCTAACTTATCTTTTTTTTATTTTCTCAAATTCAATTTAGACAGTACATTTTTATAAGAGTCCATTTTGTTTTTCTTTAAGTACTCTAACAATTTCTTTCGTCTATTTACTGCTCTTAACAATCCAACAGAAGAATGCTTATCTTTTTTGAATTGTTTGATATGTTTTGAGAGGGTTTCTATCTTCTCAGTTAGCAATGCAACCTGGATCTCTGAGGATCCTGTATCTTTTTCATGAATTGCTAATTCTTTTGCCTTACTGTTCATACTTTTTTTCCTTACTTGTTTGTTTGTTTTATTAAATTTTCTATTTTTTCCGCATACTCAAAAGATTCATCTTTTTTAAATAGTAATTTTGGTAAAAATTTCATAAATACTTTCTTAGACAATATTTTTCTTATTAAAAAAGAATATTCCTTAAGTTGATTAATTACTTCATCAGCATTTTTACCACCAAGTGGCATAACATACGCTTTTGCTATTTTGAGATCTTGACTCATTTTAACTTCAGTTACTGTAATTGTATTTGTTTCTAAGTTGGGAATCTTTGCCTCATTTTTTATAAAAATCATGCTTAAAGATTGTTTTATCATTTCTCCAACTCTTAACTGTCGTTGTGAGATTGGTTTTCCTATTCTGTCAGCCATTATATTGTTCTCTCTTTTGAAATCACATTAAATGCTTCTATTATGTCATCTTTTTGAAAATCCATATAATCTTTTACCGTAATTCCACATTCCTGACCATTACTTACCTGTTTCACCTGATTTTTTTCTCTAAATAATGTGCCTACTTTACCAGTATAAATTATCACTCCGTCTCTAATCAATCTTACATCTGAAGTTCCAGTAATTTCACCTTCTGTAATCTTACAACCAGCAACTTTTCCAGCTCCTGAGACTTTAAAAATTTCTAAAATCTGTGCAGTGCCCATTATTGTTTCTTGAACGTCTGGTGTAAGTAAGCCAGACATTCTTTGTTTAATGTAATCTAAAACTTCATAGATTATATTATAAGAAGAAATTATAATATTTTCGCTTTCAGCAAGTTTTTTTGCTTCCTTACTTGGTTTAACATTAAAAGCTATCAATACTGCATTCGAGGCTTTTGCTAAAGTTACATCTGTTTCAGTAACCATACCAATGTCTGCTAAAATAATTTTTGGTTTAACTTCATCATGTTTTATTTGGCTTATTGCATTTTTAATAGCTTCTGATGAACCGTGAACATCTGATTTAATTATTAAATTTAGTTCCTCTACTGATTTATCTGTAAACGCGGACTCTTGAGTTGCAAAAGATAATGGATTTTTTCCAACTTTTGCTTCCTCAGCTCTATTTTCACTTAAAGTTTTAGCCTCTTTCTCATTGCTTAATACAATAAAATCATCTCCCGCTTTTGCCGCTCCATTAATACCCAAGATTTCAACAGGTGTTGATGGTGCAGCTTCATTAATATTTTTTCCTTTATCATTTATGATCGCTCTAACCTTTCCCCACTTTAATCCACTTACAAAAAAATCACCTTTTTTAAGCGTTCCTGTCGTTACAATTATTGTTGCTACAGGTCCTCTTCCTACGTCAATTTTTGACTCTAAAACCACGCCTGTAGCTTTTGAATCAAAATCAGTTTTTAAATCTAAAATTTCAGCTTGAAGTATAATCGACTCAATCAATTTATCTAAATTTAATTTTGTTTTAGCAGATATTTCAACCATTAAAGTATCTCCCGATAAATCTTCTGCTATCAATTCATATTCTAATAACTGATTTTTTATTTTTTGGGGATCTGCTTCTGGTAAATCACATTTGTTAATAGCTACCACAATCGGAACATTTGCTGCTTTTGCATGCTTAATAGACTCTATAGTTTGAGGTTTTACACCATCATCTGCTGCTACTACTAATACAACAACATCAGTTAATTTAGATCCTCTTGCTCTCATCTCCGTAAAAGCTGCGTGACCAGGAGTATCAATAAAAGTTAGCTTGTTTGACTGGCTTTCAATTTGATAAGCTCCAATATGTTGGGTAATTCCTCCAAACTCACCTGATACTACGTTTGCACTTCTCAACACATCAAGAACCGAAGTTTTACCATGATCAACATGACCCATCACTGTCACTATTGGTGGTCTATTTTTTAGGTTTTCTACTCTAGTTGCTTTTATCTTTTTAATTATTTCCTCAGCTTTTTCCTCACGAATTGGATTATGTCCAAACTCTTTAACCAAGAATTCTGCCGTATCGGCAGCTAATGTCTGATTAATTGTTACCGTAACACCCATTCCAAAAAGATATTTAATTACATTGCTTGATTGCTCTGCCATTCTATTTGCAAGCTCTCTGACCGTTATAGCTTCAGGAATATTTATGTCTCTCTTAACAGGCTTTAAATTTTCTTTATTATCATCTTTGTTTAAATTCTTTTGCTCTTTTTCCCTTGCTCTTTTTACAGACGCTAAGCTTCTTTCTCTTGCTTCAATTTCATCGCTTAAAGCTCTTGAAACTGTTAACTTAGTCTCTCTTTTTTTTGTTCCAAGTTTAAGTTTTCTTCCATCATTTTCTCCTTTAAGTCTTTTGGTAGCTCTTTGTTCTGCAAGTTTTCTTCTTTCAAAATCATTTGTTATCGGAGATATTTTGTTTCCAAATGAAGATTTTAAAGGTGCATTTCGACTAAAAGATGAAGTTGATTTTGGTTTTACACTTACACCTGAGGATCTAAATGCACCGCCCTTTTTAACAAAATTATTTTTTGTTTTTTCAATTAAAACAGAATTTTTGCCCTGAGTTTTAGCAATCTCAATATTTTTGATCGATTTTTTGGGTGTACCTGAAATTGTTAATTTTGTTTTTTTGTTTTCCATGACTCATCACTCAATCTTTATAAACAATATTTCTTGCAGACATAATAAGATCATCTGCTTCTTCTTTTGATAGAGCAAAATCTTCTAAATAACCTTGAATTTTTACTCTTTCGCCTTTTACAACATCATATCCACCTGTTAATTCATCTGATGCAAGATCAGCAAAATCTTCAAGTGTTAAAATTTTTTGCTCTCCCAATGTAACTAACATTCCAGGAGTTAATCCCTTTAAATTAATTAAAGCTTCTTCAAGACCAAGATCTTTAATTCTTTGAGAAATATCCTCTTGATCCTTTTCATGGAATTCTTTAGCTCTTTCAATTAATGCTTTTGCAGTATCTTCTTCGATACCCTCTATTTTCATTAAATCTTCTGCATTGCTATCTTTAATATCATCAATTGTTGAAAAACCTTCAGCAACTAATAGTTGTCCCAATGTTTCATCTAATTCCAAATTTTTTACAAAATTTTCTGTTTTTTCTTTAAACTCTAACTGTCTTCTTTCTGAGTCCTCAGCATCTGTCATTATATTGATTTCATAATTTAATAACTTTGTTGCTAATCTTACATTTTGGCCTCTTCTACCAATCGCTTTACTTAAATTTTCTTCTGTAAGAATTACATCCAATTTTTTTCTTTCAGAATCAACATTAACTCTTTGTACCTCAGCAGGTGAGAGTGCATTTGAAACTAAGATTGCTGGATCCTCTGACCAGTTTACAATATCAATTTTTTCACCTTGAAGCTCATTTACTACCGCCTGGACCCTTGAACCTCTCATACCAACACAAGCTCCAACTGGGTCTAAAGATGTATCTACAGCCTTAACACAAATTTTTGCTCTACTTCCAGGATCTCTCGATGAAGATTTTATTTCAATTAAGCCATCATAAATCTCTGGAACTTCTTGAACAAATAATTTTTCCATAAACTTAGGATGTGCTCTAGATAAAAAGATTTGTTGACCTCTTGGTTCTTTTCTCACATCGCAACAATATGCTTTAACTCTGTCTCCAGCTTTAATATTTTCTCTTGGTATCATTTCGTTTTTTTGAATTATTGCCTCTGTTCTTCCAAGATCAACAATCACATTCCCAAATTCCAATCTTTTAACAATTCCACTTAAAATTGTATCTTTTTTATCTATAAAATCGTTAAATTGTCTTTCTCTTTCAGCTTCTCTTACATTTGTACTAATAACTTGTTTGGCTGTTTGTGCTGCTATTCTTCCAAAATCAAAAGATGGCAGAGGTTGTAATACTTCATCTCCAATTTTTTTTTCTTTATTGTTATCATTAAGAGATATTGCATCTTCAAGTTTAATTTCAGTATTAGCATTTTCAGGATTTTCTGAAATTATTAACTTTCTAAAAAGTTCAATATCACCATTTTCTCTGTTAATTAAAACTTTGATTTCATTTTCTTGTCCAAACTTTGATTTTGCTGCTTTTGCAATTCCAGTTTCCATTGAACTAATAATTAATTCTTTATCAATTGATTTCTCCAGGGCTACGGCCTCTGCAATTCTCAATAATTCTAGTTTATCTGCTCTTTTATTTAACATTTTTTTGTTTTTTCCAAAAAAAAATGGGCAAACGCCCATTTTGTAAATTCAATAATGTACTGGCAATATATAAAAGTTTTTTTTTTATTCAATAAAAACTATTTTACAAAAACCTTAGTTTTATCGGTATTTTCCCAAGAAAATGCTCCATCATTTTCTGGCGTTCTACCAAAATGACCATATGCTGCTGTTTTTTCATAAATTGGTCTATTAAGATTTAGCATTTCTCTAATTCCTCTGGGACTTAAGTCAAAATTTTCTTTAATTTTTTCTTCTACAAATTTATTTTTTTCAGAGTCACCATCAAAGAGATCTACATAAATTGAAAGAGGTTTTGATACGCCAATAGCATAAGCCAATTGTATTAGACACTTATCTGTGATTTTTGATGCAACAATATTTTTAGCAATATATCTCGAAGCATATGCAGCTGATCTATCAACTTTAGTTGGGTCCTTTCCAGAAAAAGCTCCTCCACCATGCGGTGCTGCACCACCATATGTATCAACAATAATCTTTCTTCCTGTCAACCCACAATCTCCATCTGGTCCACCAATAACAAAGTTTCCAGTTGGATTTACATAAAACTCATCTTCATTAAAACCCTCCAAAAAGTTTTTTGGAATTGAATTTAGCATATAAGGTCTAAGTAATTCTCTGACTTTTTCTTGATTAATATCAGCTGAATGTTGTGATGATATAACAACTGATTTCACTTTTTTTGGTTTTCCATTTTCATATTCAAATGTCACCTGACTTTTAGAGTCTGGCTCAATATTTTTTAACTTTCCAGATTTTCTATCTTCAGCCATTAATCTTAAAATTTTATGTGAGTAATAAATTGGTGCTGGCATCAATTCATCTGTCTCATTACAAGCATATCCAAACATAATTCCTTGGTCACCCGCACCTTCATCTTTATTGCCTGATGAATCTACACCCATTGCAATATCAGCTGATTGTGAATGTAAATGACTTTCTATTTTAGTGGCCTCTTTCCAAGTAAATCCATCCTGATCATAGCCAATATCTTTAATACAATCTCTTACTTTTTGGATTAGTTCATCTTTTTTAATTTCAGGACCTCTTACTTCTCCAGCTAAAACAACTTTATTAGTTGTTGTTAAAGTTTCACAAGCTACTCTAGAGAAAGGATCATTAGATAAATAACTATCAACTACCATATCAGAAATTCTATCTGAAACTTTATCTGGATGCCCTTCTGAAACTGACTCACTTGTGAAAAGATAATTTTTTAAATTACTCATTAAGAAATTCTATTAAATGAAAATATTAAAAAAATATATAACAAAATTATAACTAAAAACATTTTATTCCCATATTTTGAAAATAATGTTTCTTTCAAGACTTTTTTATTGTTGAAATCTATATAACCAGACTGTCCAAATTCAATTTTTTTTTCAACATTACCTTTAGGGTTAATTACTGCTGAAATTCCATTATTAGCAGATCTCAGTAAATATTTACCACTCTCTATTGCTCTGAATATACTATGTGTAAAATGCTGATGTGGACCAATCGAATCCCCAAACCATCCATCCTCAGAAATATTAATTATATAGTCAAAATTTGCATTTTTAAAAATATTACCAGAATAAATTATTTCATAGCAGATTAATGGTAATATTCTCAAATTAAAATTCGTTTCACTAATTGACAATACCTCTCTATTATTTCCACTGCTAAAAGATTGATAGTTATTAGTTAAAGATTTAAAACCTATTTTTTTTAAAATTTTTTCAAGAGGTAAAAACTCACCAAACGGAACTAATTTGACCTTCTTATAATCACTGATAAGATTTAATTTATGATCATAGACAGATAAGGTATTATAAAAATGATTTTCATTCGTGATATTTTCATAACTGTTAATTCCAATTACTAGTAAATGATTTTCATTAAACTTTTTATTAAACAAAAATTCAAATTCTTTTAATTCTGCTTGATTTGCATTAGGTATGATTCCCTCTGGCCATAAAAAAATTGTTTTAGTCTCCAGATCTGGTTGACTTATTTCAATTAATTCATTGATTACGTCTAAAGTGTCTACATTTCCATAAAATCTGTCTAATTCAATCTTTGAGCTTATTATTCTTAATATATAATTACTTTTAACTGAGTTTGATAATTGAAATGATTTCATGTCAGAAGATCCAACAGAATAAAGAAGAATTGGAGATAATAATAAGAGAACACAAACTATTATCTCTTTCCTATTTTCTCTAATTATAAAAATTGCTGGGCTTGCAAAAAAGGATATGCATAAAATATTAAAACCATATGTCCCAATAAAAGATAATATTTGTAATATTTCAAGATTTTCTGAAAAACTAAATGCAATTAAATTCCAGGGAAAACCAGTTAGTATATTGCCTCTGAGAAATTCAGCAAAACCAAGTAAAAGCGAAAATAAAAATAGATTACTAAGAGGTTTTTTTATTCCTATTTTAAAAAAGCAATAAGTTACTAAGCCATAAAAAATACCAAGAAATGATGGAATCAAAATTAAAACAAAAGGAATTAAAAAACTGAAATTTTTATCAAATGTCAAAGAAATTGTAATCCAATATAAATTGGTTAAAAAATAACCAAAACCAAAAAACCAACCGTATAGAAAAGAATATTCTTTTTTATATGATTTTTTTTTTTGAAAAATATATATAAAAAATAAACTTATGGTGAAAAAATTAATAAATAAATAGTTATATGGTGGTAAACTTAAAGAAGTTAAGGCACCAAGAATTATTATATAAAGGAATTCTAAATATTTTTTTTTTTTCAAATTAATTAATTTTTTTAATTACTGACTGATATATATTTTTTTCTTCCTTAAACATTTTTTTGTAGTCTTTAAATTTAATATGATTAAAACCTAATAAGTGTAAAAATCCATGAATAAATGTTTTAATTACCTTATCCTTAAAAAGATTTAAATTTTGATTTTTTGGTTTATCCATAAAATTATAGCTAATAATAATATCACCTAAATATAATTCTTTTTTTTTTTTTATCTTATTTTCAAATGGAAATGATAATACATCTGTCGATTTATTTTTATTTCTAAATTTTTTATTTAATTTTTTTATATTTTTATTGTTTGATAATAATAATGTGAGTGATAATTTTTTATTCAGAACTCGATATTTTTTTGGGAAAGATTTACAAATAGATTTAAAAAAAAATTCTTTTTTTTTAATCTTTTTTGACCAATTTTTTTCCTCTGATAAAACTTCTAACTTAATCATTATGATTGCTATAAGCTTTAACAATCTTTGATACTAGTGGGTGTCTTACTACATCTGAATGATCAAAATCAATTGCTGAAATCTCATTTAAATGAGATAATAATTTTTTTGATCTATCTAGACCAGACATACTTTTATTAGGTAAATCTATTTGCGAAGGATCTCCATTCACAACTATTTTGGAATTTTCTCCAATTCTTGTAAGAAACATTTTGATCTGAGTATCAGTGGCATTTTGAGCCTCATCTAAAATAGCAAACGAATTTTTCAAAGTTCTACCTCTCATAAATGCTAATGGTGCAATTTCAATATCTCCAATTTCAATCATTCTCTGAATTTTTTCAAAATGAAATAAATCATACAAAGAATCATATAGAGGTCTTAAATAAGGATCTACTTTTTCTTTCATATCACCTGGTAAAAATCCTAATCTTTCACCAGCTTCTACTGCTGGTCTTGATAAGATTATTCTTTCAATTTTTTTTTCAAGTAACATTGTTAGACCAACAGCAACAGCTAAAAAAGTTTTTCCTGTACCTGCTGGACCGGCAGAGATTACGATATCACTTTGTCTTAAAGCTCTGACATATTTTTTTTGTTTTTCTGATCTTGGAATTATTGATTTTTTTGGAGTCTTTATAATATCAGTAACATTATGGTTTTTAACTTTTTCTTTAATCATAAATTTATCAATAGATGATAATATGTCTTTGTTTTCTATATTTCCATTATTAATAAATTGATTAACTAGAAATTGGATTGCATCTTTTACTATTTCATTCTTATCGGGTGAAGATTTAATTAAAATTGAATTTCCTCTTGAAAACAAATTCGACTCGGTAATTCTCTCCAACTCTTTAAGATTTTTATTAAATTCTCCTACAACACCCATTAATAAATCATTATCATGAAAAATTACACTTAGAGTGTTATTATCAGAATAAACAAACTTCAAATTATTATTAAATATTTTTTTTGTGCTTATACTCAAATTTTTAAGCTACCTTTTGATTAGATTGTTCTATAGCTTCACCAAATAAAGTGTTTCGATTACTATTTTTAATTTTAACTTTCACAATTTTTCCAATTAAATCATCATTACCACTAAATAGAACAGAAGTCATGTATTCCGATCTGGCAAAAAGTTTAGATTTGTCATCTGTACGATTTTCAACAAGCACGTTTATTGTTGTATCTTCTATCTTTTTATTAATATTTATTTGATTATTAAATAGTTTTTGCTGAACAATTTCTAGTCTTTCTATCGATTTTTTTTTATCAATTAATGGTAAATCTGCAGCAACCGTTCCAGGTCTTGGACTGAAAATAAAAGAAAATGAATTAATAAATTTTACTTCATCAATAAGTTTAATTGTTTTTTCAAAATCAATTTGCTCTTCACCAGGATAAGCAATAATAAAATCACTTGAGAATTCAATATTTGGATTAATTTGTTTTAACTTATAAAAAATCTTCAAGTAATTCTTGATTGAATGTTTTCTATTCATCAAATTTAAAACTTTATCTGAACCACTTTGAACTGGCAAATGTACTAATGGCATTAATTTTTTAGAATTTTTATAAACATCGATTAAATCTTCCGTCATATCGTTTGGGTGAGAAGTTGTATATCGAATACGTTCAATGCCTGAAAGTTTTTCAAGTTCTAAAATTAAGTCAGATAAACGAAAACTTTCAAAATTATAAGCATTAACGTTCTGTCCTAGAAGTATGATTTCTTTTGAGCCATGATTTACTAATTGTCTGGCCTCATCTATGATTTGATTAAAAGGTCTAGAGTATTCAGGTCCTCTTGTATAAGGAACTACGCAGAAATGACAAAATTTATCGCAACCTTCTTGAATTGTTAAAAATGAGGAAATTGTTGTTGTTTGATTTTTAATTTTACTTAGATATTCAAATTTAGTTATTGCATCAAATTCCGTTTCTTCATTTTTCCTTTTTTCATTTTGATATTTTAGTATTGTATCATTAATTTTATGATAAGCCTGAGGGCCTAATATTAAATCAATATAAGGTTCTCTTTTTAACATTTCTTCTTGTTCTGCTTGAGCTACACAACCTGCAATTATCACTAAAGGCTTAGTTTTTAATCTAAATATTTTTTTTACTCTACCAATTTCATGATAAACTTTTTCTTTTGCTTTATCTCTAATGTGACAAGTATTTAACAAGTAACAATTAGCCTCTTCATACTTAACTGTTTTTTCAAAACCAATTTCTCTGACTGCATCGTATATTCGATTTGAGTCATACTCGTTCATTTGACAACCAAAGGTCTTAATAAAAATTTTTTGTTGCATTATTATTTTTTTGATTTTTTAACACCGTAAAGCTCTAGTTTATGATCAACTAAAGTATACCCATATTTTTCAGCAACTTTTTTTTGTAAGTTCTCTATTTCTTCATCTACAAACTCAATAATCTCTCCTGATTTTATATCAATTAAATGATCATGATGACTTTCTATCATTGCTTCATATCTTGCTTTTCCACCTTTAAAATCATGTTTTGTTAAAATTCCTGCTTCTTCAAATAATTTTACTGTTCTATAGACAGTGGCAATACTTATTTTTGGATCAATTTTTGAGACGCGACTGTAAAGTTCATCTACATCTGGATGATCTGACTCGCCATATTCAGTCTTGGACTCAGAAATAACTTTCGCAATTATTCTTCTTTGATCAGTTAATTTAACTCCTTGTGATAAGCATTTTTGTTCAATTGTTTCTGACATATTGAATTTTAACTAAAATAAATAGGATTAATCAAATTTTTTTTAACCTTAAATTTCTTACACATATTGGGTACATTTTCATACTTATAATCATGTAAATCACCAAAATCATCAAAACTGAAACAATAATAATCAATTTTTTTAGCAACAAATATTGCTTTTACTGTGGCAAGAGAATTTCTTATGCCTGCAAAACTGCCTGGTCCACGATTAACGTATAATTTTGAAATTTCATTGATTGTTAAATGATGAGTTTTAATAAAATTATTAATTAAAATAGTTAATTTTTCATAATTAGTTTTACTATTTTCATGACTGATATTATAAATATTTTTATTCTTAATGAGCATTAAAAAAATTTTATCATTTGCAGCATCAATTATTAAGTTGTTCATTTTATTAAATTTAATGACTTTTAATTCTAAGGCAGAAGATAATAATATCAAACAATATTCAATGGATGAAGGTGTTTTATCAATTATGTACCATCGGTTTGATGAAAATAGGTACCCCTCTACAAATATTAAAATGGAAATTTTTTTAAAACACGTTCAATTAATTAAAGATTTAAATTATGAATTTATTCATCCTGAAAACTTTCAAAAAGATTTTCACATTCCTAAAAAAGAAAAAAAAATATTGATAACTATAGATGATGCATTTCAGTCATTTTATAATGTTGCGTGGCCTTACTTAAAAAAAAATAAAATTCCATTCATATTATTTGTTTCGACGGAGCCAGTTGGAAACAGAGGTTATATGACTTGGGATCAGATAAGGGAAGTAGATAATGAAGATTTTGCAATAATAGGACATCACTCTCACTCACATGATTACTTAATAAATGAAACTAATCAAAATTTTATAAGAGATATTGAAACTGCTAATCAAATTTTTAATAAAAAAATTGGATATGTTCCAAGTTTATTTTCTTATCCTTTTGGAGAATATTCTGAATTTATGCGAGAGTATATTTCTAAAAATTTTACTTATGCTTTTGGACAACATTCAGGCGTAATTGATGTAAACAAAGAAAAATTTGAACTTCCAAGATTTCCTATAAATGAAAATTATGGTGAAATTAAAAGATTTACTTCAATTATAAAAACTTACCCACTTGAATACAAAAACTTACTACCAAAAGAAAAAAAATTAAATAAATTAGATAATCCTCCAGCTTTTTCAGTAGAGTTTTTTGAAAATCAAAATAATATAACCAACATAAATTGTTACTCTAATGAGGGAGACAAATGGGAAAAATCTAATATCACACTTACTAACAATATCTTAAATATCGAATTCAGAGAGGCTTTTTCACCGAGAAGAGGTAGAGTTAACTGCTCTTTAAATGATAACGGTAAATGGAGATGGTTTGGTACTCAGTTTATAATTACTAATGAATAATTAAATTAAACTCTCTAGCTCTAGACTTGAAGGTAAAAGCTTAGCATTATCAAAATCTTTTAAATTATTTTGTTCAATAATTTTTCTTAAAATTTTTACATATTCTTTTCCTGTCTCAGCATATTCATCTAAATACTTTGAGAGAATTATGCTGTCTAAAGGCTTTCCTTCATCTCTTAATTGAGCCCTTGCTAACCTAAATTCCCTATAAGTTTTATGAGTGTTTATATTTCTTTGATATGCTCTAACTGATGCTTGCAAGACATTAAACTTCATTACTTTATGTCCTTCATTTTCATCAGCCTCTTTAGGTTTTAATCCCTCACCAGACCAAGTCCATTGACCAAAAAGTGCATTACCCTCTTGCGCAAATCTCGAAGTTCCCCAACCTGTTTCTTTGGCTGCTTGAGCAAGAGCTAATGATACTGGTATCTCATCCATTCTTACTTTTAAAGTAGATAAGTCTTTTGAGGGAATTCCATATTGTTTATATTTTTTATTTAGCCATTTTTTTTCTAAATCTGAATTATTGCTTTTGTTAATTATGCCAAAAAGTCTTTTTCTATCTAGACGTATATTATTATTTTCTTGAAGTATTAAAGGTAATACAATTTGAATAAAAAATTCTTTTCTTTTTTTAGTATTTTCTATCATCTTGATTTCACGCGGAAAAGAGTCAAGAGCTACTGGTTTTACCATTTTATTTTTTCTAATATCATCTAATTTGTAACCCGTATCCTCATAAAGTTGTTTGATAGTTGATGCATCTAATCGTACTGCATCAGTTTCTTTTTCATTAAGACTATAAATATCTATCAACAAATCTCTTTCATCAAATTTTTCATTAGCATCCAATAAATTATTGTTTTTCTTATCCAAGGTATAAGCTAAAACAGATTTTGAATTATTTCTAAATTCTTTGCTAATTAGTATATTATCGTTTGTATAATTAATTATTAACGGCAATGAATAAAATACAAAAATAACTGCTAAACTTCCTAAAAGAGTCCTTGCTAAAGAACCTAAATTGTTTTTATCAATAGTTTCTAGGACTTTAATTTTATTTTTTTTGAAAATTTTTGTCATAATTAAACGGCAACCACCTCTTTTACTTCAGGCAAATAATGACACAAAAGGTTTTGAACTCCTTGTTTAAGCGTCATTGTAGAGCTTGGACATCCTGAACAGCTTCCTTGTAGCTGAACCATTACAACACCATCTTTGAATTTTTTAAATTTAATATCACCACCATCTTTTGCAACAGCGGGTCTTATCTTTTGATCCAAAATTTGAACAATTTTTTTTTCAATCTCTCCAAGATTTTCATCATCCTCGAAAGGGCTTTTATCAATTACAAATTCTCTGCCGTTTGAATAAAAATCATTTATTAGAGAAATCACAATATGTTTTATTTCATCCCAAGAAACATCATCATATTTATTTATTGAAATAAAATCTTTACTTAGGAAAATTCCTTCAACACCATTAACTGACATCAAATTTCTAATAAGCTCATTTTTTACATCATCTTTTTTTGTAATTTCAAAAGAACCACCATTGGAAACTGCTTTACCTGGCAAGAATTTTAATGAATTTGGATTTGGGGTTACTTCAGTTTGAACGAACATACTTAATATATAGTCAATAATTATAAAATTGAAACTTGTTTAAAAAATTTTATTAAAAACCTATAATTTCGTGCATTTTTTTTAATTTATATGACGAAATATCATTAGCTTTTTTTTGACCATCTAAAAGAATTTGGTCTAAATACTTTTTATCGGTATTTAATTTTTTTATTTCATTTGAGATTTTATCAATCTTTTCAACTAATACTTGAGAAAGCTTTTCTTTAAATTCAGAAAAATTTTTTCCACTAAATTCATTAATTGATTGTTCTAATGTAAAATTTGTTAAACTTGAATATATCCCTAAAAGATTTTTTGCCTCTGGTCTTGCGTTCAGTTCATTCAAACTATTTGGTAGTGGTAATGGATCAGTTTTTGCTTTTTTAATTTTGTTAATAATCAAATCTTTATCATCTGTTAAATTTACTCTACTTAAATCTGATAAGTCGGATTTGCTCATTTTTTTTGTTCCATCTTTTAAACTCATTATTCTTGAGAATTCTTTCTGAATAAGTGGTTCTGGAACTTTTAAAAAATCATCTACAGCATAATCATTATTAAATTTTTGAGCTATATCTCTACATAGTTCTAAATGTTGCTTTTGATCCTCCCCAACTGGCACATGTGTTGCATCATAAAGTAGAATATCTGCGGCCATTAATATTGGATACGAGTAGAGTCCGATGCTGGCTTTCTCTTTATCTTTCCCAGCCTTTTCTTTAAATTGTGTCATTCGGTTCAACCATCCCATTCGCGCTACACAACTTAACAACCAAGCAGCCTCTGAATGTGCAGAAACAGTTGATTGTTTAAAAATAATACTTTTTTCTGGATTTATTCCACAGGCAATAAAAGTTGCCACTGTTTCTCTGATATTATCTCTTAACTCTTTTGGGTCTTGTTTTACTGTAATAGCGTGTAAATCTACCACACAAAATACACAATCATTTTTATCATCATTGTTCAATTCAACAAAATTTTTAATAGCTCCTAAATAGTTTCCTAAATGTAAGTTACCTGTGGGCTGAACACCTGAAAATATTTTTTTATTCATTTTAATACTTTAATTTAATATCCTCTAATTTGAAAGCTTTGATGAAATAACACACAATTAAATAAAATAATAATCCTAAAATAACAGATAAAATTAAATATAAAGATTTAATTAAGTTATTAAATGCTAGTTCATTTTGAAAAAAGTTTAATAAGAAATTAAAAAATAAACCCATAAGAACTGATGCGATAATTATTTTAATAGAATTCACAAAAAATAATTTATTAAATTGAAATAATTTGAGATTTTTCAAGAAAAAAAATAACAATATTGAATTAAACCAAGATGAGATAGATGTTGCTATAGGAATTATAATAAAACCTATTTCATTAAAATAATAAATACTAATAAAAACATTAAGCATTACTGAAATCAATGAAACATAAAATGGTGTTTTAGTATTGTGATTTGCGAAAAAAAAACTTGAAAAGACTTTAATCAAAGCGAAAGCAGGTAGACCCAATGCGAAATAATACAAAGCCAAACTTGATTTGTTCACTGAATTTTCATTAAAGGATCCATACCCAAATAGAGCTGAAACAATTTGTTCTGATCCAATGATTAAAGCAATAGCGGCAGGAAGACTAAAAAATAAGCTTAATTCAAGGGCTTTATTTTGTAAAAGTAAAATCTTATTTTTTTTTTTAGATTGAACATATTTTGAAAGTTGCGGAAGAACAACAACGCCTATCGCAATACCAGCTATTGCTAAATTAATTTGATAAATTCTATCTGCATAATATAAATAAGAAACTGCACTAGCTTGAAAAGATGCAATAATCGTTCCAATTAAAATGTTGATTTGAGTAACTCCAGAAGAAAAAATACTTGGTAAAAGTTTTTTAAAAAAAAACTTCACTTTATTGCTTGCATTAAATTTAAAATTAAACTCAATCGAATAGTACTTTGATACATATTTATACAAAAATATTAATTGCAAAAAACCAGCTAATGAAACACCATAAGATAAATAATAAACAAGATGATCTCCCAAAGAATTTGAAAAAAATAATACTAATATCATAACAATGTTTAAAATTATTGGTGCTGCAGCTGCAGCTGCAAATTTATTATGTGAATTTAAAATTGCTGAAAAAAATGATGCCAAACAAATAAAAAATAAAAAAGGTAAAGTGATCCTTGTTAAATTTATTGTAACTCCCATTTTTTCTGAGTCACCAATAAATCCTGGAGCAATAAGTGAAACAAATAATGGCATGAAAATTTCAATTATAATTATGAGAAATAACAATCCTAAGAATAAAAAATTAAAAATATCGTTAGCGAATTTATTTGATTTTTTTTTACCTTTAACAATTTCTGATGAATAACTTGGAACGAATGCTGCATTAAAAGTACCTTCTGCAAATAATCTTCTAAAAGTATTAGGTATTCTAAATGCTACAAAAAAAGCATCAGCTAACATTCCTGTTCCCAGAAAAATTGCTATCAATATATCTCTTAAATAACCAAGCAATCTACTTATGATCGTATAAAAACCAAATGTGCCTGTTGACTTAAGTAAGTTCATAAATCATATTAGTCTTAATTTTACCCCAATTGTACACTTATTGTTATCAGAAATGAAAAAAACAAGTATTGATCATTACACAGATAAAGAAGCTTTAGATTTTCATAAAGACAAAAAACCTGGCAAGATTGAGATAATTTCTTCAAAAAATATGACAACTAAGCGAGATCTTGCTTTAGCATATTCACCAGGCGTAGCCGCTCCAGTAAAAATGATTAGTGAAAACCCTGAAGCTGCTTATGATTACACAAGTAAAGGAAACTTAGTTGCTGTTATAAGTAATGGTTCTGCAATTTTAGGAATGGGCAATTTAGGTGCTCTAGCATCAAAACCAGTGATGGAGGGAAAAGCTGTTTTATTTAAAAGATTTGCAGATATTGACTCCATTGATTTAGAAATAGATTGTAAAGATACTAATGAAATAATTAATTCTATAAAAAATTTTGCACCAAGTTTTGGTGGAATTAATTTAGAGGACATAGCTGCTCCAGATTGTTTTATAATAGAACAAAAATTAAAAGAAATTTTAGATATTCCAGTTTTTCATGACGATCAACATGGCACAGCAATCATAACAACTGCAGCACTAATAAATGCATTAGATATTTGTGGTAAATCAATAAAAGAAATTAAAGTTGTTGTTAATGGCGCTGGAGCGTCGGCACAAGCTTGCACTGAGTTATTCAAAAATTCAGGTGTTAAATCTGAAAACATAATCATGCTAGATAGAAAAGGAGTAATTTATGAAGGAAGAACCGAAGGTATAGACCAATGGAAATCAAGATATGCCGCAAAAACAAAATTTAGAAAACTTGAAGATGCCATTAAGGGTGCAGATGTTTTTTTAGGATTATCCTCAAAAGGTGTTCTTAAAAAAGATATGGTTAAATCAATGGCAAAAAATCCAATCATATTTGCATGTGCAAATCCTGACCCAGAAATTACACCAGAAGAAGTTAATGAAATAAGAGATGATGCAATTGTTGCAACCGGAAGATCAGATTATCCCAATCAAGTAAATAATCTAATAGGTTTCCCATACATTTTTAGAGGGGCGCTTGATGTAAGATCCAAAACAATTAATGAGGAAATGAAAGTATCTGCTGCTAATGCAATAGCTAAGCTTGCAAGGGAAGATGTACCTGATGAAGTTGTTGCAGCAATGGGTGGGGAAAGACCTCACTATGGAAAAGAATATATAATTCCATCTACCTTTGACCCAAGATTAATTAGTGTAATACCTGCTGCAGTAGCAAAGGCTGCGATAGAAAGTGGAGTGGCTAGAAAGAAAATTGATGATTTTGAGGTTTATAAAGAACAGCTCAAGCAAAGACTCGACCCAACTGTAACAATAATGCAAGGTATAAATTCTTTTATTAAAAAAAATCAAAAAAGAATTGTATTTGCTGATGGTGAAGATGAAAATACTTTAAAAGCAGCTATAGCATTTAAAAATTCTAAATTAGGAATTCCGATTTTAGTTGGTAAAGAAAGTAAGATTAAAGAACAAATAAAGAATATTGGTTACAGTGAAAATTTTGACATTGAAATTGTTAACTCAAAAGATGAAAAAAAAAGGGAGAGATATGTAAAACATTTGTTTAAAAAGTTACAAAGAGAACAGGGATTATTAGAACGAGATTGTGATAGAATGATTAGAAATGATAGAGTTGTATGGGCCACAAGTATGGTGGCTTGTGGTGATGCAGATGGTGCGGTAACGGGAAACACCAGACGTTTTGGAGCTTCGCTTGAAAAAATTAAACAGGTTGTAAACGTTAGAAAAGGAGAGATACTGTTTGGACTTAATATGATAGTTCATAAAGGTAAAACTATTTTTATTGGGGACACTAGCGTACACGAATATCCAACATCTGAACAAATGGCTGATATGGCTATATCCACAGCAAGAGTTGTCAGACTTTTTGGATTTGATCCTAAAGTTGCCTTTGTTTCTCATTCAACGTTTGGTCAACCTCTAACAAGTCGAACAAAACATATCAAAAAAGCAGTAGATATACTTAAAGATAGAAATGTAAATTTTGAATTTGATGGAGACATGCAGCCTGATGTTGCTTTAAATTCAGAATATGAAGAGCTTTATCCTTTTGCGAAAATTGTTGGTAAAGCAAATATACTTATTATGCCAGGGCAACATAGTGCAGCAATATCTTACAAATTAATGAAAACCATAGGAGATACAAAAGTTATTGGACCTTTATTAATTGGTTTGGGTCTTCCCATAGAAATTGCACCACTAAGGACCTCAACATCAGAATTAATCAACCTAGCTTCAATTGCAGCATATTCAGCAGAGAAAATTGATTATAACAAATAGTTAGTCTTTTTGTATTCTTAAATCATCTACAAGAATTATACTTGCAATAACGTCCTCTACATCTAGAATTTCTTTAGCTTCACTTATTACCAAATCTTTTTCATCCGAAGTTAAAGAAATCCCATAAACATAAATTTTTTTTTTGTAAGTATCTATTTGATAATTTGTTGCTTTAATATTTTTGTTAAATATCATCGCAGATCTTAATTGAGATGTTATTAAAATGTCTTTAGCTGATTGTTTAAAATTAAAATCTTCTTTTATTTTTAGATCATTTCTAACAGATCTTACTCCATTTGTTTCCCATGCTAATTTTGTGAGTTGAAGTTTTTCCTCAGGGTTATCTACCTTACCTGTTATAAAAATTCTACCATCTAAAACTTTTGTCTTAACTGTTAATAAATATTTTTTGTCCATCAAAATAATTCTTGCGGATAAGTTCTTTTGCATAATTGAGTCATCTACTTGGGTACCAACAGTCCTTGGATCAAAAGCAACACTGACACCTGTACCAAAAAGTCCTTTTGATGAGACTCCAACACAACCTGATAAAATTAAGCTTATAAAAAAAAATATTATTAATCTATTTTTCATTTTTTAACTTTACACAATATTCGTAAATCTCTTTTTTCGAAACATTGCTATTTTTGCTAATTATATTTGCAATCTCTTTATTGCTTAATTTGTTTAGCATAATATTGATATTCTTTTTATCTGATTCACTTATCATTTGTGAAGTATTATTATTGATTTGTTTCTCAGAAATGACAATTGTTAACTCACCTTTGGGCTCTTTTTCAAATAGTTTTAAATTTCCTAAACTTAACCTTATATATTCTTCATAATATTTTGAAATCTCTCTACAGATAAGTATCTTTCTACCTTTAAAGTAAATATTCAAGTAAGGGATAATTTTATTAATTTTCTTAGGAGATATAAAAAAAACAAGACAAAAATCAAGGTTCTTTAAATTTTCTAACTCCTCAATTATTATTTTTTCTTTTTCTGGAAAAAAACCATAGAATAAATATTTTTCATTAAAACCACTGACAGATACTGCTGTCGTCACAGCTGATGGACCAGGTAATGGAATAACATTAATATTTTGTTTTACACACTCATTTACTAAAATCATACCTGGATCTGAGATACCTGGAGTCCCTGCGTCTGAAATCAATGAAACACGCTTGTTATCTTTTAAAATATTAATAATTTTTGTGAGATTTTTTTTTTCATTAAATTTGTGATTTGAAATCAAATCTACTTTTATTGCAAATTTATCTAACAGCTTTCTTGATACTCTGGTATCTTCACAAAGTATAAAGTCTGAATTTTTGAGTATTTCTATTGCTCTAAAGGTAATATCCCCTAAATTACCAATTGGAGTAGGTATTAAATATAAACCTTTTTTTAACTCATTTTTGTGCAAAATAGGATTTACCATAATTTAAACAGTATTAGATTAAAAATAACATTAAATGAATAAAATTTTTAAAATTCTTTTAATAATTATCCTCAATTTATTTTCATTTATTACTCTAAATGCATCTGAGAATATTAAAATTAAGATCGGTTTACTTGTACCGTTAAGTGGAGATGATAATGAGATTGGAAAACAAATTATAAAAGCTACTCGATTAGCTTTACAAGATATAAATTCTGACAAAATTGAAATATTTCCAAAAGACACTCGTTCAGATCCAAACACTACTTTAAAAGTTGCAAATGAATTAAAACAAATGGGAATAAACTTAATTATCGGTCCAGTTTTTTATGAAAATTTAATTAATCTTGAAGAAGTTAAAGATGTAACATTTTTATCATTTACAAATAAGACTCTTGATCTGCCAAAAAATGTGATCAGCACTGGTGTTAATTCAACATCTCAATTAAACACTATAAAAAAATTTATTGATCAAAATGAAATAAATAAAACAATACTTTTAATACCCAATCTAGATTATGACCTAGAAATTAAAAAAGGAATAAAAGAATCTAAAATAAAAAAACTTAAACAATATTTTTATGACATTGAGCCTACAAAACTTACAAAACAAATTGAAAAAATTACAAATTATGAAATTCGGAAGCAAAATTTAATTGATGAAATAACTAGATTAGAAAACTCTGATGATCCAAATAAAGAAAGTAAAATAAAAAATCTTGAAAAAAGATATACAATTGGAAATGTAAACTTTGACTCAATAATTATTGCTGATTTTGATGAGAGTTTAAAAAGTGTTATCACCTCTTTACTTTACACAGATGTTTCACCAAAAGAAAAATATTTTATAACATTTAATCAATGGTTTGATGAGAGTTTATTGACTGAATCTACATCACAACCAATATATTATCCTTCTATCAATAAAGAAAATTTAGAACTATTCGAGAAAAAATTTTTTAAACAATTTAACGAAAACCCTAATCATTTATCTTTATTAAGTTATGACTTAGTTGGGTTAATTTTTTATCTCTCATTAAAAAATAGTATTTCTGATATTAATAAAGCATTTAAGGCAAAAAATTCATTTAAAGGTAAAATTGGGATTTTTGATATAGAAAATAATAAAATTAATCATAGGCTTAATTTTTATAAAATTGAAGAAGGTGTGATCAAAGAAATTTTTTAATCTTTTTAAAAGCATTAAATCTGTGGTCAATCCTGTATTTTATTCTTGGATAAATTTCCCCAAAAGTGAGTTTTTTTCCATTAGGAATAAATATTGGATCATAGCCAAAACCATTATCACCTTTAGGCTCTTTTGAAATTTTTCCTTCAACTTTACCTCTAACACAAGCTATTTTTTTTTCTAAATAATGTATTGATAAAGAACAAATAAATCTTGCTTTGATTTTTTTTTTTTTCCAATTTTTATCTTTTTTATTTAACTCCTTATAAACTCTTCTAATAGCTTTTTTAAAATCAGAATTTTTTCCACCCCATCTTGCAGAGTAAATTCCTGGTGCCTTATCTAAAATATCTATTTCTAGACCTGAGTCATCTGCTAAACATACTAAATTAGTTTTTTTAGAAAAATATTTTGATTTAATATTTGAATTTTCTTCGAATGTTTTTCCATTTTCTATAGGACTTTTGATTTTAAAGTCTTTAGTGGAGTAAATCTTAATACGTTTTGGTAGTAATTCCTTTATTTCTTTTAATTTTCCCTTGTTATTAGTGCCTATTAAAAGAGTGGAAATTTTTTTCATTAAAGTCTAGCAATTTTCAAAATTCTTACCATATATGCGAACATGGATAAAGAAGAACAACAAAAAACTTTGGAAGAGGATTATAATAATCCTGAAGATAAAAAAACTGACGAAAATTTTGTTAAGGCTGATTTAGACTCCGATCAAAAAAAAGAAGAAGAAAAAGTAATTACCCCTGAAGAAAAAATTAAAGAATTAGAGGATAAGTTAGCAAGAACTTTTGCTGAAATGGAAAACCAAAGGAGACGTTTTCAAAAAGAAAAAGAGGATGCCTTTGAATATGGTGGTACTTCCTTTGCTAAAGAAGCTCTTAACTTGATTGATAATTTAGAAAGATCCAAGCAAGTTTTAGAAAATGACGAAAAATTAAAAAATACAGAAGCACTTAATAAAACTTTAGATCATTTAAATATTATAAACAAAGATTTAATCTCAATTTTTAATAAAAATAATATTAAATCAATTGATTGTTTAAACAAAAAACTTGATCCTAATTTACATCAAGCAATGATGGAAATTGAAGATGATCAAAAAGAACCTGGTACTATAATTCAAGAAATCCAAAAAGGTTTTACAATTAAAGACCGACTCCTAAGACCATCATTAGTTGGGGTTTCAAAAAAATCGGAAGATAAAAATAAAGAATCCTCAAAAAGCCAGGAAAATAAAGAAAATAAATAATGTCTAGATCAACTTGTAGAATTAGATTTAACACCTATATGAGAAAGTAAATACAGGATATTATGAGTAAAATAATTGGAATAGACCTTGGAACAACAAACTCTTGTGTTGCTATCATGGAAGGTAGTCAACCAAAAGTTTTAGAAAACGTAGAAGGTGCAAGAACTACTCCTTCAGTAGTTGCTTTTACGGATGATAGTGAAAAATTAATTGGACAACCAGCGAAAAGACAAGCTGTAACAAATCCTGAAAATACTATTTTTGCAGTTAAGAGATTGATTGGTAGAAACTTTGATGATCCAACGGTAAAAAAAGATGTTGAAGCAGCACCTTTTAAAATTGTAAATTCTGAAAAAGGTGATGCTTGGATTGAAACAAAAGGAGAAAAATACTCTCCATCACAAATTTCTGCTTTTATTCTTCAAAAAATGAAAGAAACTGCTGAAAAATATTTAGGTCAAACTGTATCAAAAGCTGTGATAACTGTGCCTGCTTATTTTAATGATGCACAAAGACAAGCTACAAAAGATGCTGGAAAAATTGCTGGCTTAGAAGTTTTAAGAATTATAAATGAACCAACTGCAGCTTCGTTGGCTTATGGTTTAGATAAAAAACAAAATAAAAAAATTGCTGTATACGATTTAGGTGGTGGAACATTTGATGTTTCAATACTTGAACTAGGTGATGGAGTTTTTGAGGTTAAATCAACTAATGGTGACACTTTTTTAGGTGGTGAAGACTTTGATAATTCAATCGTAGATTATTTAGTTTCTGAATTTAAAAAAGACAATGGAATTGATTTAAAAACTGATAAGTTAGCTCTTCAAAGATTAAAAGAAGCTGCTGAAAAGGCTAAAATAGAATTATCATCTGCAGAACAAACAGATATAAATTTACCGTTTATTACTGCAGATAAAACTGGCCCAAAACATATAAATATTAAAATGACTAGAGCCAAATTAGAGGCCTTAGTCGAGGATTTGATAACTAAAACCATGCCACCATGCAAAACAGCTCTAAAGGATGCTGGCATCACTGCAAATGAAATTGATGAAATCGTCATGGTTGGGGGTATGACAAGAATGCCAAAAGTAGTTGAAGAAGTTAAAAATTTCTTTGGTAAAGAACCTAACAAAAGCGTTAATCCAGACGAAGTTGTAGCAATGGGAGCGGCAATTCAAGCTGGTGTTTTACAAGGAGATGTGAAAGATGTTCTTCTTCTTGATGTTACACCTCTATCATTAGGGATTGAAACATTAGGTGGTGTCTCTACAAAACTAATTGAGAAAAATACTACAATTCCTACAAAAAAAAGTCAGGTTTTTTCTACTGCTGAAGATAATCAACCTGCAGTATCAATCAGAGTTCTTCAAGGTGAAAGAGAGATGGCATCTGACAATAAAATATTAGGTAATTTTGAATTAGTTGGAATTGCTCCAGCTCCAAGAGGAGTACCACAAATCGAGGTAACATTTGATATAGATGCTAATGGTATTGTAAATGTTTCAGCGAAAGATAAAGGCACCGGAAAAGAACAAAAGATACAGATTCAAGCTTCAGGTGGTCTAAGTGACGAAGAAATTGAAAAAATGGTTAAAGATGCTGAAGCTAATAAAGAGTCTGACAAAAAGAAAAGGGAGTCAGTTGATGTGAGAAATCAGGCCGATACATTAATCCATTCAACAGAAAAAAACCTTAAAGAACATGGATCTAAAGTATCTGACTCTGAGAAGAAAGCTATTGAAGATGCTTCAAATTCTCTTAAAGAAAGTCTAAAAAGTGAAAATATTGAAGATATCAAAAAGAAAACTGAAGCATTAGTTCAGGCTTCTATGAAACTTGGCGAAGCAATTTATAAGTCTCAACAAAGTGCTAAACCTGAACCTGGAAAAGAAGACGGTAAAGATAAAAAGGATACAAAAGACGATAATGTTGTTGACGCTGATTTTGAGGAAGTAAAAGAAGAAAAAAAAGACGAAAACCAAGAAAAAAGCGCCTAAAATAATATCTAATCGTCTGGGTTAAATTAATGGCTAAACGAGATTACTACGATGTTCTTGGTGTAAATAAAAATGCTAATCCAGTAGAAATAAAATCTGCCTATAGAAAATTAGCTGTAAAGTACCACCCAGATAAAAACCCTGGTGACAAAGCTGCAGAGGATAAATTTAAAGAGGCAAGCGAAGCTTACGGGATACTTTCAGATAAAAGTAAAAAGGAAAATTATGACAACTTTGGACACGCCGCATTCGAAAATAATGGTGGCGGCCAAGGAGGATTTGGAGGTTTTGGGGGAGCGGATTTTTCAGATATTTTTGAGGATTTTTTTGGAGATTTTGGTGGAAGTAGAAGAAATAGCAGAAGAAACTCAAATAATAGAGGTTCAGATTTAAGATATGATTTATCAATAACATTGGAAGAAGCATATTCGGGTAAAAAACAAAATATACAATTCTCCTCATCAGATAAATGTAACAACTGCAAAGGAAGCGGTTCGAAGCCTGGTCATTCAGCAGATAGATGTAGTTATTGTGGTGGAAATGGGAAAGTTAGATCCAATCAAGGTTTTTTTACAGTTCAACAAACATGTCCTCAATGCTCTGGTAGTGGAGAAGAAATCACAAACCCTTGCAATGATTGTAATGGAGCTGGAAATAAACAGACTTCTAAAAAAATTTCTGTAACCATTCCGAAAGGAGTTGATGATGGGACAAGAATTAGATTGGCTGGGAAAGGTGAAGCAGGAACCAGAGGGGGTGCTAGTGGTGATTTATATCTATTTATAAACATAAAATCACATGATCTATTTAAAAGATCAGACGTTAATCTATTTTTTGAGTTTCCAATCTCAATAGCTGACGCTGCACTAGGAACTACAATAGAAATACCTACAATTGATGGAAAAAAAGCAAAAATTAAAATACCTGACGGAACTCAGGATGGTAAACAATTTAGATTAAAAGGCAAAGGTATGCCATTCATGCAAAGAGGTGATTATGGGGATTTATATGTTCAAGTTAAAACTGAAGTTCCAGTTTATTTAAATAAAGAGCAGAAAGATTTACTAGAAAGATTTAGAAAAATAGAGAATGAAAAATCTAATCCTAGTATTAAAAAATTTTTCCAAAAAGCTAAAAGTTTTTGGAATAGTTAAAAAAGATATAAATCTTTAATTGTTGTTTACACTACAAAAATTTCATATCTTATATTTAAATGAATATTTTTAAGAAAAACTCTCCACAATGGGAAAAAAGTGAAATTTTAAGAGAAATTAAGGAATTCAGAAATCTTTACGAAAAAAGACCAATTAAAAATAATAAACATGGAATGCAATTTCAACACATGTTTGCGACTTATTTTATTCTAAAAAAATTTAAGCCAAGTTTTGTTATTGAGTCGGGCGTTTATAGAGGCCAATCAACATGGTTAATTGAAAATACATTGCCCAACACTAAAATTTTATCTATAGATATTGATTTAAGTCAAAGAGTATATATTTCAAATAAAGCTGAGTATTCAAATATAGATTTTAAAGATCAAAATTTTTCTAATTTACCAGAAGATACCTTAGTTTTTTTAGATGATCACGTTAATCATTATGAGAGACTAAAACAAGCAAAGTTTTTTAATATAAAAAAAATAATACTTGAAGATAACTATCCTGATGAGAAGGGAGACTTTTATACTATTAATCATGCAATAAATAAAAAGGGTTTTAATCATAATTATACAAAATCTAGTCTTTTTAAAACTTTTTTAATTTTTTCTAATGAATTTTTAAAAAAACTTTTCTTTAAAAAATACATTTTTAAATTGGAAAAAATTAAGTCTCGATTAAGAGACTATCCTCCAAATGAAAACGATTTTAAAAATATTGAAAAAAACATTAAAACTTACTCTGAATTTCCTAATCTAACTAATATTATTGATCAAAATTTAAATCTTTCAAAAGAAGAATTAGAATCTTATAATCATTTAACATATATAGAACTTTATTAATTATGAAAAAAATAAACTTGGCAGTAACAGGATGTATGGGGAGAATGGGCCAACAAATAATAAAATCTATAAGAAATGACAAAAATTTTAAATTAATTTCTATTACTGAAAATAAAAAAATTAATAAAAAAATTAATGGAATTAAAATTGATTTAAATACTGAAGAAGCATTTAAAAATACAAGTATAATCATAGACTTTACAATTCCTAAATGTACTTTTCAGGTGCTTAAAATAGCCTCTAAACTAAAAAAAAAAGTTGTTATAGGAACAACAGGGTTTACTAAGAAAGAAGAGGAATTAATAAAAAAATATTCAAAAAAGATACCAATATTAAAAGCTGGCAATATGAGTTTAGGTATTAATTTATTAATGTATTTAACAGAAATAGCATCAAATTCACTAGGGGAAAAATTTTTAAGTAAGATATTTGAGGTTCATCATAAGCATAAAAAAGATTATCCATCTGGAACCGCTTTGATGTTAGGGAAAGGAATTGCTTTAGGCAAAAATGAAAATTTTTATAAATTGATAGGAAAAAAATATTTAAATAAAAAAACTTTTCCTTATGGAAAAAAAATTAATTTTAATTCTTTAAGAAAAGGAGAAATAATTGGTGAACATGAAGTAAAATTTTTTAGTGGTAAAGAAACAATTACATTAAATCACGAAGCCTTCGACAGGGCTTTATATTCTGAAGGAGCATTAAGTGCCGCAAAATGGTTAGTAAATAAAAAACCTGGTCTTTATTCCATGAGAGATCTCTTAAATTTTAAATAATGGATGAAGCACAAAGAGCTAAAATAATTTTAAAAATTTTAAACAAAACTTACCCTAGAATTAAAGTTCCTTTAGAAAGTAGAAATGTATTTACTCTATTAATTTCTGTACTCCTTTCAGCTCAATGTACAGATGTTAACGTAAATAATGTTACAAAAAATATTTATCCAAAATATTATAAACCTGAACACTTTGTTAAATTAGGTCAAAAAAAAATAGAAAATTTAATTAGAAAAATTGGTATCTTTAGAATTAAAGCAAAAAGTATTTATAATCTTTCAAAGATATTGATAAAAAAATACGAGGGAAAAGTTCCAAAAACATTTGAGCAACTTGAAAAATTACCTGGTGTTGGTCACAAAACAGCAAGCGTTGTAATGTCTCAAGGATTTGGTTATCCAGCTTTTCCAGTAGATACTCATATACATAGACTCGCTCAAAGATGGGGTTTAACAAATGGTAAAAATGTCGTTCAAACAGAAAGTGATTTAAAAAGATTGTTTCCAAAAAAAAGTTGGAACAAACTTCATCTACAAATTATTTATTACGGCAGGGAATATTGCAAAGCACGAGATTGTTATGGAATTAGTTGTAAAATTTGTACTTCTTGTTATCCTAAAAGAAAAAAACCATTTATTACAAAAAAACCATAATGAAAATACTAGGAATAGGGAATGCAATCGTTGATGTCCTTTGTAGAGTAACTGATAAATTTTTAATAGAAAACTCCTTGACTAAAAGTACTATGAAATTAGTTAATGAATTGGAATTTAAAAAACTTTTATCATCATTAAAAATTGAACAAACTATCTCTGGAGGATCTGTTGCTAATTCTATTGTTGGCTTATCTAAATTAAATAACAATGTTGGTTTTTTAGGAAAAATAAATGATGATGAATTAGGTAAAAAATATGAAGAGGGACTTAAAAAAGAAAATGTTAATTATTTATATAAAAAAAAATCTGAGCCAATTCCAACTGGATCCTGTTTGATTTTAATTACTCCAGACTCTGAGAGAACTATGTGTACTTTTTTAGGTACTGCAGGAAAAATTAATTATAATGACGTAAATGGAGAGTATATAAAAAATGCAGATATAACTTTTCTTGAAGGTTACTTATGGGATGAAGGTGAGCCAAAAAAAGCATTTGATAAAGCTATTATGCATTCCAATAAAGTTGCTATGACTTTATCAGATCTATTTTGTGTGGAAAGACATAAGTCAAATTTTTTAGATTTAGTTAAAAATAAATTAGATATTATTTTTGCTAATGAACAAGAAATTTTGTCTCTTACAAACTCAGTTTCTTTTGAAGATGTAATTAGTTTTTGCAAACAAATTCAAAAGAATATTATAATTACTAGAGGTGAAAAAGGAGCTGTATCTATTAATGGTGATGAAATAGAAGAGTGCAAAGCTAAAAAAAATTTAGTAATTAAAGATTTAACAGGTGCTGGAGATTTATTTGCTGCAGGTTATTTACATGGAGTAATAAATAATAAGTCTACAAAAGAAAGTTTAGAAAAAGGAACTGAGCTATCTGCGGCAATTATTCAAAAAATTGGTGCACGTATTTAATTATTTTATTATTTATCTAGAAAGTACCCATCTTTGTCAGATTTTATAAGACTATCATTATTAAAAGTTTCCAAAATTTTTTTTCTTAACCTATATACATGTGTTTCAACAGTATGTGTCTCTAAATTTGATGAATATCCCCAAACATTTTCTTGAAGTTTTTTTAAACTTACTTTTTTGTGAGTATTAATATAAACAAGCATATTGCTCTCTTTTTCTGTTAAATCAAGAGACTTACCTCCATGATGAATAGATCTTGCATTTAGATTCAAAATATATTTACCAATTTTTACATTAGATTGTTTATCAAATTTAAGCTTAAGAAAATTTAAATTAATTTGTTCAATCAAATTTGAAATTTTTTTTGGCGTATCTATTAATAGAAAGTTATCAACAATAATATCAATTGTTTGATTAGAGATTAATAGATAATTTTCAATCTTATCAAACTTTTCCTTATCATAGTTTTTTTTATCAATATATAAAACTTCAATATTTAATTTTCTTTTAATTTCATCTAATATCTCAAATAATTTTGGGGAATTATATATTAACAATGTTTTAAAACTCATTTATTTAAATGCGAATAATAGTTAAAAATAATAATACACTTTTATATGATAATTTTAAATTTAAATGTGCACTTGGGGAAAAAGGTTCTACTTTAAAAAAAATTGAAGGTGACAAGAAAACTCCAAAAGGAACTTACAATTTAGGTCCTGTTTACTATAGAGAAGATAGAATTTCTAAAATAGATACACAATTACAAATTTTAAAGATCAAAAAAACAATGGGTTGGTGTGATGATGTCGATAACAAAAATTATAATAAAATTATTAAGATTAATAAAAACATTAAACATGAAAAATTATTCAGAAAAAGTAGAATATACGATATTTTAATTCCAATTAATTATAATACTAAAAACATTAAGAAGAATAAAGGTAGCGCCATATTTATTCATTTAACAAAAAAATATAAAAAAACCCTAGGATGTATAGCGGTTTCAAAAAAAGATATGCTAATTCTACTGAAATTAATTAACAAAAAAACAAAAATTAAAATTTATTAATTCTGTTACCAAAAATTTTAGAACCAATTCTGACAAAACTTGCTCCAAATTTAATAGCATCTATATAATCAGAAGACATACCCATACTTAATTCCTTAAGACCTAATTTTTTATTAAGTTCACTCATTTTTTTAAAAAAAGGTGTTACTTCACAATTTTCTGGTGGTATACACATCAACCCAACAATATCTAAATCAAAAGTATTTATACATATTTTATAAAAATTTTCTAATTCAGAAATAGCTATTCCATTTTTTTGATGTTCATTTCCAATATTTACTTGAATAAAAATTTTTATTTTTTTTTCTAATTTTTTTTGCTCAATTGAAATTTTCTCCGCAAGTTTTTTGTTGTCGAGTGAATGTAAATAATCAAATAGTGGGAGTACATATTTAGTTTTATTAGATTGTAACTTTCCTATCATGTGTAGTTGAATATTTTCAAAAGTTTTTTTGATATCAGTCCACTTATCAACTGCTTCTTGAACTTTATTTTCACCAAAATGTATATGTCCATGATTAATTAAAGGTTCTATTTCTTTTATCGGAAAAGTTTTGCTTACAGCAATAACATTAGTATTGTTAATTGAACCAAATTTTGTCTTTATCTGATCATTTATTAAAGTTAAATTATCAATACTTTTATGCAAGAATTTTTACCTAGAGTTTATTGTTATGTTAATGAATTTAATTTATCAGATTTATCTAAATTACGTAAGAATATAAATATTATTTACAGAAATTATAATAAAATTGATCATCTAAATAATCTACTTAAACTTAAATCATTTTGTAAAAAGGCTAACATTAAACTTTATTTGTCTAATAATATTAAACTATCAATAAAATTAGGCTTAAATGGAGTTTATATTCCATCTTTTAACAAAAAATTAAATTATTGTGGTTTTTATAATTTACCAGAAAATTTTAAAATTATTGGATCTGCTCACAATTTAAATGAAATTAGAATTAAAAATCAACAAGGATGTAAAGAAATTCTCCTATCACCTATTTTTAAGAATGATAAATCAAAAAAATTTTTAGATATAATTAAATTTAATATAATTAAGTTAAATACAAAAACAGATCTAATTGCTTTAGGTGGTATTAATCAGAAAAATTTTAAAAGACTAAAATCTTTAAGGTTAAAAGGATTTGCTTCTATTAGTTGGGCAAAAAAAAACGGCCTAAAAAATATTAGGCCGTTTTAAATTTTTAATTTACGATTTTAATTAAAACGCAAATGAAATTGATACTTCAGTGAATTCCTGGTCTGATCCAGCAGTTCCACCAAAAGAGTCAGTTTTGTTAGACACAGCACCGAATGTCATTCCACCCATAGTGTATGAAGCTGACACACCTGTACTCTCAGCGTCTACTTTTGAACTATCTTCGTATTCAACAGTAGATATACCAGCAGAGATACTTAGGTTTTCGTTCACAGCAAAAGATAATGCTGCTGCTTCTCTATCTATATCACCATTTGTTGCTGTTTTGTCGATTTCAGATAATTGAACACCAACTGTAACTGCACCAGCAGTATACTTAGCATATACAGTAGACATATCATTTTCTGTTCCTGACGTACCAGTTACATCTGTAGCTATACCAATACCAAACTCAGCACCGTCAACTAAATCAGCTGCAACTAATGCTACTGACGTATCTGTACCAACACCAGTTCTTGAGTAAGAAGCTGAAGCTGTAACACCATTCATGTCAACTTTGTAGTTTAAAGATGGGTCACTTCCCACATCTGTTACACCAGCATCGTCACCAGTTCCTTGGTCATCCCAAACTTCCTCACCGGCTGTTGGCATTTTATCTTTAATAGTGTCAATACCACCAAAAGCAGTACCATGAGCAAATGCTACTAATCCTGCATCACCCATATCTAAAGATACTGAAGATGAAGAGAACGCTGCATCAGTCATTGTGTACACATAACTAACTGTCATTCCGTTGTCCATATCACCAGAACCTTTAAAGCTGATCGCATTACCATCAGACCAAGGATTACCTTGAACACCTGATGTTCCTGCAGAACCAGATTTAGATTGATATTTAACAGATGCTGATCCAGTAACTTCTAATGTACCTGCTGTTGCAGTTGAAGCAACTAGAGAACCAGCTAAAGCTGTTAAACCTAGTTTTTTTAAATTGTTCATATTTACTCCTATTTGTTTTATAATTATAAACGAAAACAAAATATTATAATAATCGTTATTTTGTTGATAAATTTTGAGTTATCTGTTTTAAATATTAATAATGTTGTAATTATATCACATAATAATATTTAGCTTAAATACTGTATTTTTTGACTATATTAATGTAATTAATGACAGTTCTATGCCTTTCATTATAAAAACAGCCAAAATTTCTCTTATACTATCCGTGATTTTGTACCTAAATTCGTGTGGAATTTATAGACCCACTGATGCAAAAGAATTTCCTCCAGAACCTTCTAAAAGGGTCCAAAAAAATTTGGATGAAGGGCGTGGTATGAGGTTATTTAAAAACGATAATAAAGGCGGTGGAACTTTTGATTTTGCAACTTCTAATGAATTATGGAGAGCTAGCTTAGATACTTTGGATTTTATGCCATTAATGTCAGCTGATTATGGTGGTGGAATACTCATTACTGACTGGTACAATGAAAATAACAACTATGAAGATTACATAAAAATTAGTGTAAGATTCTTAACAAATGAAATTAGATCTGACTCACTAGATGTTAAAGTTTATACAAAAAAATGTGAAACGTTAAACAAGTGTACAATTAATGAAAACAACCCTGAGATTGAAAATAAGCTAATATCCACGATTTTAACTAAAGCATCAAAATATAAACAAGAAAAAAAGAAAAAAAAATGATTAATTCTACCTTAATAAATTAATTAATTTGTAAATATTTATTTATAAGTGAGTAGATATAATTTTAAAATCACCGAAGAAAAATGGCAAAAAATTTGGTCTGAAAAAAAAAGTTTTTCTTCTCAAATTGATAAAAATAAAAAAAAATTTTATTGTTTAGAGATGTTTCCTTATCCATCTGGAAAAATCCATATGGGACATGTAAGAAATTATACCATTGGTGATGTCCTATCTCGCTATAAATCTTTAAGTGGTTTCAATGTTTTACATCCTATGGGGTGGGATTCTTTTGGAATGCCGGCAGAAAATGCAGCCAAACAAAATAATCTAAATCCAAAAAATTGGACAGAAAATAATATTGAAACTATGAAATCACAACTTAAGCTTCTTGGGCTATCAATTGATTGGGATAGAGAGATTTCAACTTGTTCATCTGATTATTATAAACATCAACAAAAGCTTTTTCTGGATCTTTATGATAAAGGTCTGGTGTATCGTAAGGAAAGTTATGTTAATTGGGATCCAGTTGACAAAACAGTTTTAGCTAACGAACAAGTAATAGATGGAAAAGGTTGGAGATCTGGAGCAACCGTTGAAAGAAAAAAACTAAATCAGTGGTTTTTCAAAATTTCCTATTTCTCCGAAGAATTATTATCAGAATTAGCTTCATTAGATGAATGGCCAGAGAAAGTAAAAACAATGCAAAAGAACTGGATAGGGAAATCTTTTGGTTGCGAAATCGATTTTAAAGTCACTGGATCAGAAAAAGTCAATTCAATTAAATGTTATACTACAAGACCTGATACTTTATTTGGTTTTTCTTTTTTAGCATTGTCTGTTGATCATCCAATTTCAAAATACTATGAAAATGATGAATCATTTCAAAAATTCAAAAAAGAGTGTGCTAAAACCGGTACAACAGAGGAATCTATTGCTCAAGCCGTAAAAATTGGTTTCAAAACAAATTTATTAGCAATTAATCCTTTAGATGAAGATAATAAAGTGCCAGTGTATTTTGCAAACTTTGTTTTAATGGATTATGGATTTGGAGCAGTTTTTGGATGCCCTGCTCATGATCAAAGAGATTATGATTTTGCAAAAAAATATAAATTAGACATTAAAACTGTTGTAAAACCAAATGACCAAAATGACACCTTTGAAGTGAAAGAAGAATCTTACTCTGGTCCTGGATCGCTAATAAATTCAAAATTTTTAAATGGACTAAAAGTTCCAGACGAGTCAATCGACAAGACTATTAATCATCTTGAAAAAGAAAAATTAGGAAAAAGAAAAATAAATTATCGCCTTAAAGACTGGGGTATTTCTCGACAAAGATATTGGGGATGCCCAATACCTGTGGCATATGATGAAAACAATAATATTATAAAAATACCTGAGGAAGATTTACCAGTGAAGTTACCTGAAAATATTAATATTAATACTAACGGAAACCCTCTTGACTTCCAAAAAGATTGGAAAACAGTTGAAATAAGAGGCAAAACTTATACTAGAGAAACAGATACTTTAGATACTTTTGTTGACTCGTCTTGGTACTACTTAAGATTTTGCTCGGCGAAAGAAGAATTAAAACCTTTTAACAAATCTGAACTAGATTATTGGATGCCTGTTGATCAATATATTGGTGGTGTCGAACATGCAATTTTGCATTTATTGTATTCAAGATTTTTTACAAGAGCTTTAAGTCTTAATAGTGATGAAATTAAGATAAAAGAACCTTTCAAAGGTTTATTTACTCAGGGAATGGTTTGTCATGAAACATACAAAGACCAAAATAATAATTGGCTAAATCCTGATGAAGTTTTTTCAGAAAACGGTGAGGATTTCTATTTAAAAAATAATAGAGATAAAAAAGTAATAGTTGGTCCATCGGAGTCTATGTCAAAATCAAAAAAGAATACAATTGATCCAGAAAATATTATCAGTCAATATGGTGCGGATGCAGTTAGATTTTTTATATTAGCAGATAGTCCTCCAGAAAAAGATATTCAATGGTCTGATGAAGGAATGGTTTCCTCATATAAATTTATTCAGAAATTTTCACTTTTGAGCGAGGAAATCTTCAAAATTATAAAACAGGAATCTGATAATCACAGTGATGAATTAGAAATTTTTACTAATCAAATTATAAATAAAATTGATCAAGCTCTAAAAAAATTTAGATACAATGTTATAATTGCAAGTTATCATGAAATTTATTCGTACTTCAAAAAAATGTCTGAAAATAAAATGAATCCAAAAAACTTAAAAAATTGTTTTGAAAAAATAATTTTAATTATGTTGCCTGTAGTACCACATTTAGCAAATGAATGCTTAGAAAAAATGAAATTCAGTAAAGAAGTTAGTTGGCCTGAAGTGGATAAAAAATATTTAAGTGAAGAATTTAATGAAATTGTAATACAAGTAAATGGTAAGAAAAGAGGCCTTATTTCTGTTAAAAAAGAGATTGATGAAGCTAAAATTATCAATCAAATTAAGACTGAAAAAATAATAGAAAAATATCTTAATAATGGAAAATTAATTAAAACAATTTATGTTAAAGATAGATTGATAAATTACATAATAAAATAATGAATAAAATTCTTATAATTCTCTTATTTTTTCTTTTAAGTTGTGGCTACCAACCAATTTATATTAATAATGATATTTTTAATTTTAAATATTCAGAAATTATCCTTGAAGGTGAAAATGAAATTAATAAGAAAATTATTAACACTATATCTATTGAAGAAAATAAAAATGATGAAAATTTAGATAAACTATATTTGTCAAGTACATATAAAATTGAAACGACTTCAAAAAATACGAAAGGAGAAGCTGTTTCTTTTAGAATTACCGTAATTGTAGATTTAGAAGTAAAAGATATAAACAATAAAAATATCAAAAATAAAAATTTTGCTAAACAATTTACACTCAATAGTAGACAAAATAAATTTGAATTAGCTGAGTACCAAGATTCAATCAGAGATGATTTAGTAAATAAAATTATAAGTGAAATTATTATTTATTTAAACACGAAATGATAATTAAATCATATGAATTAAAAAAAAGTTTAGACAAAAAAATAAACATATTTCTTCTATATGGTCAAAATAGTGAATTAATTGATGAGACCTTACAAAAGGAAATAAAACCATTATTCACTAAAAATTCATATAATTACGATGAAACAGAAATTTTATCTAACAAGGGTGCTTTTGAGGAAAGTGTATTTAACAAATCTTTTTTTGAAAGCGAGAAATTAATTATTATTAATCGTGCAACTGATAAAATATTAGAATTAATCAAAGATATCAGAGAAAAAGAAGATAATGATCTTAAAATAATTTTAAAATCTGGAGTTCTGGAAAAAAAATCTAAATTAAGAAGTTTTTTTGAAAAAAATAATGATTTAATAATAATTCCATTTTATGAGGATAATCATCAAACTTTAATGTTTTTTGCTCAAAACTTTTGTAAAGAAAATAAGATAAAAATTTCAACTGAAAACATTAATTTCATCTTAGAAAAAACAAAAGGTAATAGATTAAATTTGAAAAATGAATTGAAAAAAATTAAGAGCTATAGTCAAAGTAAAATTTCTATTGAATTTGATGATCTTTTGAGAATTATTAGCTCATCTGAGGATTACAAAATATCAGAGCTTACTGATTACTGTCTTGCAAAAAATAAGCGTAAAACAATTAAAATATTAAATGATAATATCTCATCAATGGAAGATAATATTTTAATATTAAAGTCATTTTTGTATAAGTTGAAAAGGTTAGAAAAACTTAAAAAAGAAATAAAAATGAATAAAAATCAAGATCAAGTAATTTCTTCATATAAACCAACAATTTTTTGGAAAGATAAAGATATGATTAAAAAACAACTAAGCACTTTGTCGATAAATGATATTAAATCTTTTATTAAAAAAATTAATACACTTGAATTATTAATAAAAAAAAACTCAAACATAGCGAATGAAATTACGAATAATTTTATTTTTGAGACAATAGAAAATGCTAATAATTTTGTTTAATTATATCAATAATTTTGTTTAATTGTTCAATTTCCTTGTAAGAGAAAGTAATTGTACCTTTATTTTGTCTATTATTTTTAATTGCAACATTTAATCCTATTTTTTCAGATATAGTTTTTTCTAATTCTTTAATATTGGCATCTTTATTATCTTTAAGTTTATTTTTTTTAATTTTAAAAATTTTAACAAAATTTTCTGCTTGTCTTACTGAAAGTTTTTTTTCTATAATCTTATTGGCTACAAAACCAGCATTTTCAAGACCAACTAAGACTTTAGCATGTCCAGCACTTAACTTTAAAGTTTCAATTAATTTTATTACACTTTCTGGCAATGTTAAAAGTCTTAAAGAGTTTGTAATATAACTTCTACTTTTTCCAATAAATTTTGAGACTTTTTCCTGATCATAATTAAATTCATCTATTAATCTTTTATAACCTTGAGCTTCTTCTAAAGGATTCAAATCATGTCTTTGAACATTTTCAACTATCGCAAACTCCAAAGATTTTAAGTCATCAGCGACAGTAACTACAATGGGTACGTTATGAAGGCCTGCTTTTTGCGCTGCTAACCATCTTCTCTCACCTGCAATTATTTCAAATTTTGATTTTTCATTTGTTGATTTTCTAACTATAATTGGTTGTATCATTCCTCTTTGTTTTATTGAATTGGTCAAATCTTCTAGGCTAGACTCATCAAAAATTTTTCTTGGTTGGTATTTATTTGGAATTAAATCACTTATCGAAACTAAATTATTTTGTGTTTCGACCTTTGTTTCGCCTATAAGGGATGATAGTCCTCTTCCTAAACCTTTTTTAATTTTATCCATTATGCAGCACTTCCTATTGATGTTTCTTGATTTATAAATTCGTCGGTGAAACTAAAATATGATTTACTCCCGGGACAAGATTTATCATAAATTAAAACTGGCATTCCATGAGAGGGAGCTTCAGATAATCTTACATTCCTAGGGATTACAGTAGAATAAACTTTCTCACTAAAATAATCTCTTGCTTCTTTCTCGACCTGTGACGAAAGCTTATTTCGTTTGTCGTACATTGTTAAAAGTATGCCTCGTATTTTTAGATCTGGATTTAAACTTACTTTTATTCTTTCTATAGTTTTCATGAGCTGCGTTAAACCTTCTAGAGCAAAAAATTCTGTTTGTAGTGGTACCAATAACGAACTGGAACATACTAAGGCCATTACAGTTAGTAAACTCAATGATGGTGGACAATCAATAAGGACATAATCATAAGATCCTCTAGAATTGTTTAAATAAGCGGTTAATTTAGACTTTAATATGAAGGCCCTATTACCATCCTCAGCTGTTTCTACTTCTAACCCTGATAAATCTACATTTGAGGTGATAATATCTAAATTTTCAAACTGTGTTTTTTTAATTACATCACTTATTTCATTTGTTCCATTTAATACGCCATAAATTGTATCGCTTGAATTATCAATATTAGACAATCCGAGTCCTGTTGTAGCATTTCCTTGTGGATCTAAATCAATAACCAAAATTTTTTTGCTTAATTGTGATAACCCAGCAGCAAGATTTATTACAGTAGTTGTTTTTCCTACACCTCCCTTTTGATTTATGACAGAAATAATTTGCATATATTATTTTTTAAATTTTTTATTTATTTTTTTTATATTTATCAAAAATGAATCTTCATTTGTTAAACTTTTTTTTTCTGTATATTCCAGCTCCCATTTTTTTTTCGAATTTTCAAAAATTTTTTTTCCATTTTTGCCCATAAAGAAAATAAGATTTTTATATTTAAAAAAATTTTCATATACTAAATCTAGAATAATAGGCATTGGTTTAAATGCTCTCGACATAATCGTTCCTGTTTCTAAATTTTTTATTTCAAAAATATTTTTTTGAAAAATTTTTGTATTTAGATTTAAACTTTCTGAAACTTCTTTTAAAAAATGGCTTTTATGATAACTTTTTTCATATAGATGCACATTTATATTTTTTTTCATGTTTTTAAGTAGAATTGCTATAATAATCCCAGGCATTCCTCCACCTGAACCTATATCTGTGGTTGTATTGCTATTTAAATCAACAAAATCAATAATTTGCGCTGAATCAATGATATGACGATCAATTATGGCTTTTTTTGATGCTGTGGTTTTACTAATAATGTTAATTTTTTTATTTTTTTTAAGAATCATGGATATATAATTTTCGAAGTCTAAAAATGTTTCACGTGAAACATTTAAGTCATTGAGTCTAGAGTAAGAATTTAAAATTTCTTGATCCATTAAGCTATATGCTTAATAGACTTTCTTTTGACATGTGACAACAAAATATATACTGCAGCTGGGGTAATTCCGTCGATTCTTAATGCTTGGCCCATAGTTTTTGGCTTTATTTCTTTAAATTTAGCTTTTACCTCATTAGATAAGCCAGAAAGTCCATCGTAATTAATTTTATCAGGAATTATTAGGTTTTCATCCCTTTTAAACGCTAAAATGTCAGCTTTTTGTTTCTTTAAATATCCTCTGTAATGAGAGTTAATTTCTACTTGTTCATCGATTTCTTTACTAAAAAATGGTATATCAGACCATATTTCCCTAATTTTAGACATATCTACATCCTTTTGAGCTAATATCTCATTAGAGGATCTAAATATCCCATCTTTTGCAATCTTTATTCCAAATTTCTCTGCTCTGGATGGTGAAATGTTAGATTGAGCCATTTTAGCATTAATTAGATTGATTTTGTCAAATTTATCTAAATATAAAACTTTTCTATCATTGCTAATTAACCCAATCTTAATACCTTTGCTTGTCAATCTTTGATCTGCATTATCTGATCTTAAGCTTAATCTGTACTCTGCTCTTGATGTAAACATACGATATGGTTCAGCTACTCCTTTGGTAACTAAATCATCAATCATTACTCCAATATATGCATCAGACCTATCAAGAATGAATGGTTCTAATTTTTTTACTGATAAAGCAGCATTTATTCCAGCTATAAGACCTTGAGCAGCTGCTTCCTCATATCCTGTTGTTCCATTAACCTGTCCCGCAAGGTAAAGATTAGCTATCTTCTTGGTTTCTAGGGTCAGAAAAAGTTCACGCGGATCTATATAATCATATTCTATAGCATATCCTGGTCTAATAATTTTTACATTTTCTAAACCATTGATATTGTTACATATTTCTTGCTGTACTTGGGTCGGAAGAGATGTAGAAATGCCATTTGGGTAAATTGTGTGATCATTTAGCCCTTCAGGCTCTAAAAATATTTGATGACGAACTTTATCTGCAAATTTTACTATTTTATCTTCTATAGATGGACAATATCTAGGACCTACCCCTTTTATGTTACCTGAGTACATTGCGCTTTTAGATAAATTTTTTTGTATAATTTTATGAACCTTCTCATTGGTGTAGGTCATTCGACATGAAACTTGTTTGTTAGTATTTTTTTTTGTTAAAAAAGAAAAAAAATAAGGATCATCATCTGCAAACTGTTCTTCGAGGTTTTCAAAGTTTATTGTTCTAGCATCTAACCTTGGAGGGGTTCCAGTTTTTAATCTTCCAATTTTGAAATTATATTTTGCTAATTGTTCACTCAGACCTGTTGAAGGTTTTTCATCGTATCTACCCGCAGGAGTTCTTTCATCCCCTATATGTATCAAACCATTTAAAAAAGTGCCCGTTGTAAGTATTATCTTATTTGACAAAACTTTCTTACCTTCTTTTGTTTCAAACCCATTTATTGCATTTTTATCAAAAATAAACTTTACTACTGGATCAGAAAAAACGCTTAAATTACAATAGTTTAAGAGTTTTTCTTGCATATATTTACGATACATTGATCTATCAGATTGAGTTCTGGGTCCTCTTACTGCTGGCCCTCTGCTTCTATTTAATAATCTAAATTGTATGCCTGATTTATCTGCAACATCTCCCATAACACCATCAAGAGCATCTATTTCTCGAACTAAATGACCCTTACCTAAGCCACCAATCGCTGGGTTACATGACATTTCTCCAATAGTTTCTATTTTGTGAGTGAATAGGGCAGTGTTTACTCCTAAGCGAGCTGAGGCTGCAGCTGCCTCACAACCTGCGTGACCTCCGCCGATTACTACCACATCAAATGTTAAATCATTTTTCATATGTCAAATTTATAGGTGATTATATAATTTACAAGATAGGCTTATTTTTTTGTAAATAAGCCAATAATAGCAACACTTTTAGGAAAAAAAATGCTAAAAATCCAGCAAAACAGTGTATTATTTGCCGATACAAAAATCGTTGAAAATGCTACCTAATATCTCCTCTACGTCTACTTTTCCTACAATCATACCTAAATGTCTAGTAGCTAATCTTAGATCCTCTGCAGCTTTATCAAAATCCTCGATTTCTTTTTTTTGATTAAAGTTATTTAAATAATCCAAACACTGTTGCAAATGTTGCCTGTGTCTCTCTCTTGTAATTAAAATATCATCACTTGTAATAAATTTATTTTTTAAATTATTTTTTATTTTTGAAATTAATTCTTCTATGTTTTTATTTTCTTTAATTGAAATTAAGACATGATTTGTTTTTTTTAATTCTGGATAAATATCTTTTTCTAAAAGATCAGACTTATTAATAACCAAAATAGCATTTTCATCCAACAAACCCTTCAAAAAATCGCTAAAATCAAGGGTTTTAGCGTCAATCACTACAAGCTTTAAATCTGCTTTTTCTGCTCTATTTAATGATAATTTGATCCCTTTTTTTTCAATCTCATCTTTAGAATCTCTAATTCCAGCAGTGTCAGATATTACAACTGGATAACCATCTAAATTAAGATGAGTTTCGATTACATCTCTAGTAGTACCAGCAATTTCTGAAACAATTGCTACATCTCTATTAGATAAATGATTCATCAAACTAGATTTACCAGCATTAGTGGGTCCGAGAATTGCAATCTTAAACCCTTCTCTAATTCTTTCTCCAACTTTATGATCGTTTAATATTTTTTTAATTTTAATTATTACTTCTTTAGAGTCATTTTGGATTTCATCTAAAATATTATTTGGTAAATCTTCGTCTGGAAAATCAATTTTTGCTTCAACATGTGATAAAATTTTTATAAGTTTTTCTCTGAGAAAATTAAATTGATCGGCTGATTTTCCATTCATAATTTTAATTGCTTGTTGTCTTTGAATTTCAGTTTCAGATGAAATTAGATCAGCAATGCTTTCAGCTTTGAGTAAATTTATTTTTCCATTTTGAAATGCTAGTTTTGTAAATTCACCTGGCTCAGCTAATCTACAATTTTCTATATTAGATAAAGAAAAGTGGAGAGAATCCACTACGGCTTTACTACCATGAACTTGAATCTCAGCCATATCTTCACCTGTGTAGCTCTGAGGCCCAGGAAACCACAGAATTATTCCCTCATCAATAAGCTCAGAAGTGTTGATTTTATTGATTTTTCTTAAAGTTGCTGTTCGGGGTTTGGGTAAAGGGAGCTTTGTTAATGTTTTAATAATCTTAGCTGTTTCCTGTCCAGATATTCTTACAACAGCAATACCTGAAATACCAGGGCCAGAAGAAAGTGCAAATATAGTCATTATAGATAAATCATACAGGATTTATCTCAAATATAAAATTCTATTTCAAAATACTAAACATTTCAGACAAATGTTTATCAAAATTCATATTACTATTTAAAGAACTAGTATAAATAGCTTCCCTTGCCTGAGTGGCACTTACAGTTTTAATGGGTGTCTTGCTATTTTTTTCGTGATTTAAGCATTTTTCATCCCATGGGAGTTCGCAGAAATTAAGTATTCTTTTAATTTCGTCGCTTTTATTTGTCACAAGCTTTTCATATTCAACATCGTATATAAATTCAGGAATTTTACTTTTCCAAAAAGTCATTAACTCTTCATAAATATTGTAATAATTTGCTATGTCTCTTGGATTATTTGACCAATTCATCATCGTCGAAGCAAAACTATTTTTAAATAAAGATAAACAATTATCTTTAGGATTTCTATGGCAATGTAATATCTTGCTGTTAGGAAAAAAAATTTTTATAAAACCAAGCCACCGAAAATTTTGTGGCGCTTTATCAGTTATAATATTCTGATTAATATTATAAATATTAAAATATTCTAGATATTGTGATGAAATAATATTTTTAGAAATATCTTTAGTTTGACTAATTTTTTGCTTATCAAATTGAGAGTCATTAAAAAGATTATTTTGGATGACTCTTTGTAAATACACTAATTCACCCGCACCATAAACATCATTATGAGAAGATATAATTTGTTCTGTTAATGTTGTTCCAGATCTTGGCATACCACAAATAAAAATTATTTTTTTTGAAGGCACATCTGAATGACACTCTTTCAAATTTATTTTTTCAAAAATTTTAATTATATTTTTGAATAATTTTTTTTCATTTTCTAAATTTGAACCATATTTTTCATATCTAAGTTTATTTGCTTCATTCAAATAATAATAAGCTTTGTCAAAATTCTTTATATCTTCATAGGCTTTTCCTAAAGAAAAAAATAAATCAGTTTTTTTATTATGATCTAGATTTTCATTTTCATTTAATATTTCCATCTTTTTTAAATGATCAATAGAATCTGGATTATCATTAGAATATTTTGTCATTGAACTTTTTAGCTTATGAGCGCCAGCATGAGAGGAATCTATCAATAACATTTCCTCAATAACTTCTTTTGATTCTTTAATTTTATTAAAACCCTGATAAGCAACGGCCAATGAAAACATAAAATCTAAAGTAGTTGATTTTGGAATTTTATCGTCTTTATTTAATATATTTATTGCAATTTTGTAGAGTTCAATTGCACCATTATAATCGTTATAAGAAGTTTTGAGATTGGCAAGATTGTTATAAGCTCTGATGTAATTTGGATCTTTATCTATAATATGTTCATATAATTTTTTTGCTCTTTCAAAATTTCCTAAAGCTTTTAAAGAATTAGCAAAATTATTCATTGCTGCAATATTGCTTGGGTTAAATTTTAAAGACTCTTCAAAAAATTGTATTGAATATTTAAATTGAGATTTACCCTGATAAGCCATTCCAATTAAATTTAAGACATAATCGTTATTTGGAATTTTTTTTAAAAATTTTTTCCCTTCTTCAATCACTTTATTAAAGTTTTTAGTCTGAAGGTAATTATTTAATATTCTAACTTTGTTTCTTAAATCCATATAAATGCTTAATAAATGAAAAACCTATCTTATGAAGGCTTATTCATAGAATTAAAAAATTCAGCATTATTTTTTGTATCTTTTAATTTTGAACTAATAAATTCAATTGCATCCATTGTGCCCATTGGAGCAATGATTCTTCTTAGTACGTTCATCTTTTGTAAATCATTTTTATCAAACAAAAGCTCTTCTCTTCTAGTACCTGATTTTGTTATATCTATTGCAGGATAAATTCTTTTGTCTGCAATCTTTCTGTCTAAAACAGTTTCACTGTTACCAGTACCCTTAAATTCTTCAAAAATTACTTCATCCATCCTACTTCCAGTATCTATAAGTGCAGTTGAAATAATAGTTAAAGATCCACCTTCCTCAATATTTCTAGCAGCTCCAAAAAATCTTTTTGGTCTTTGTAATGCATTAGCGTCAACACCTCCTGTTAAGACTTTACCTGAGCTTGGTATGACAGCATTATAAGCTCTTCCAAGTCTAGTAATGGAGTCTAAAAGTATCACAACATCTTTTTTATGCTCAGTTAGTCTTTTTGCTTTTTCAATTACCATTTCAGCAACAGCGACGTGTCTTTGCGCGGGTTCATCAAATGTTGAACTTATAACTTCACCCTTAACAGTTCTTTGCATGTCTGTAACCTCTTCAGGCCTCTCATCGATTAATAGTACTATCAAGTAACACTCTGGATAGTTTTTAGCTATTGAATTAGCGATACTTTGTAAAATCATAGTTTTTCCTGCCTTAGGGGGTGAAATAATAATTGATCGTTGTCCTTTTCCTATTGGACTAACTAAGTCGATTAGTCTTGGGGTAAGATCTGGTTTTTTTTCTATTTTTGTTGTCTCTACCTCCATCACTAGCTGCTTGTCTGGATAAAGTGGTGTTAGGTTGTCGAATGCAATTTTATGTCTTGACTTATCTGGTTCCTCAAAATTTATTTTACTAACTTGTAATAATGCAAAATACCTTTCGCCCTCTTTAGGTGCTCTAACAGGTCCCTCGACAGTATCTCCTGTTCTTAAACCAAATTTTCTTATTTGACTTGGACTAACGTAAATATCATCTGGTCCAGGTAAGTAATTAGATTCCATTGCTCTTAAAAAACCGAATCCATCCTGAAGTAATTGTAAAACCCCAGCACCTGTTATTTCCTCTTTTTCTGCTACTTTTTTAAGAATTGCGAAAAGTATTTCTTGTTTTCTTAATGTACTGGCGTTTTCTATACCAAGCTCTTCTGCTTGTGTAATAAGCTGTTCAGATGATTTAAGTTTTAATTCTTGTATGTTCATGATTAAAAATTATTAAGGACTTAATAATGAGTTTAATATATATGCTTTAATTGTTATTTCAACCCTAGATTGGCTTAAAAATAGCCAAAAATACAACGATAATTAAAATTAACGTTGGTATTTCGTTAATAATCCTAAAAAATTTTGCAGATCTTGTGTTTGTAGAATTCTTCAAAGCATTTAGACATTTTCCCAAATAATCATTATAGCCTGACAGCAAGATTATCAGGACAATTTTTATTTGAAACCACAATTGAGAAAAAATCTCTATCCCATTTAAATAGATTAATGCTAATCCAAAAACCCAAGTAAAAATCATTGCAGGCCGCATAATGTAATAAAACAACCTTCTTTCCATAACTTCAAAAATATCTGTTGCTTCTTTTTTTTCTTTATTCTCAACATGATAAACAAAAATTCTTGGTAAATATAATAGTCCGGCCATCCAAGAAATTACCGCTATTAGATGCAATGATTTAAAAAGTAAGTAAGTGTTCATTAATTATACGCTTTTTTGAATTAAGGATTTTAATAACGCAATGTGATCGTCACTATCGTTTAGGCATGGTACCATGTCAAAATTTTCACCGCCAGAATTTAAAAAGCTCTCTTTGCCTTGGATAAGTATTTCCTCTAGAGTTTCAACACAATCTGAGGAAAAACCAGGACATATGGCTAAAACATTTTTTTTTCCTTCAGCTGGCAAGTTTTCTAAAGCTTTATCAGTATAAGGTTGAAGCCATTTTTGCGGGCCAAATCTAGACTGAAATGTAGTCTTGATTTCAATTGAGTTAAATTTTTCAGATATTAGTCTCGTGGTTTTATGACAGTAGCAATGATAGGGATCTCCTTTATCAAAATATTTTTGAGGAATACCATGATAGGAAGCTAATATTAGATCTGGTTTCCAATTAATTTCTTTAATCTTCTTATTCAGGGAGTTAACTAATGCTGCTATATATAAAGGATCAGATTCATAATGAGGAATTATTTTAAGAGACGGTTGCCATCTCATTTTCATAAGTGTTCTATATACTTCATCACAAACAGTAGCTGTAGTGGCAGCGGCATATTGAGGATATAGCGGAAGTATTACCAAATTTTCACAACCAATTTCGTGAAGAGTTTTTATTTTACTTCTTATGCTTGGATTTCCATACCTCATAGCATAATCTACTACTAAATTTTCTTTCGAAATTGAGATTGATAATTTTTCTGCTTGTTTTTTTGTAAAATATAAAAGTGGAGAAATATTTTCTTCCTTCATCCATATTTCTTTATAAGCTTTTGCTGTTTTCGAGGGTCTTAGATTCAATATAAAAACATTTAATATAATTTGCCATATTATAGGATTCACCTCTATTACTCTTCTGTCAGATAAAAATTCTTTTAAATATTTTCTTATGTCTAACCAGCTTGTTGAGTCTGGGGTTCCTAGATTTATTATTAAAACTCCAGTTTTTCCAAAATTTATAGGGGGATGTTCTAAATCTTTTTTCATTAATAATCTTTTACAGTTTTAACCAGATATTCCATCATTTCTGGATTTGTTTGTGGTAAAACTCCGTGACCCAGATTAAAAATATACGGATGATCTTTAAATATATCTAGATATTTGATTGCTTCTTTTTTTATATTTTCTTTGTCTGTAAGTAAAATTTTTGGATCCATTCCACCTTGTATGGGTATGTTTATCTCTTTTTCTATCTTTGCTGGATCAACTTCATAATCAATACAAATTGCGTCAGGTTTTATAAAGTCACAATATTTTTTATAATCCTTGATGTTCCTTGGAAAACATATGACAGGTGTCTTTAAAGATTGAATGAATTTAACCAAATTTAGTGTTGGGTTATATATATAATATGGTAGGTCTTCGTCTTCTAATAATCCTGCCCAACTATCAAATATTTGAATTAAATTTGCACCGCTATCTATTTGATTTTTAATATGAATTTTTAAAAATTTCTCAATAATTAATAAAAGATTATTTATTAAATCTTTATTTTCAAAAAAATCTTTTTTTAATTGTTTTTTAGGTGATTTTTGATTTATCATATAAACTAGTATGGTCCAAGGAGCACCAACAAATCCAATAGTATTTTTATTTTTTAAAATATCATTATTACTTACATTTTTTATAGCTTTATAAACTTGTTTAACTCTTTCAACAAAATCAATTTCTTTCACTTTAGATATTTTATTTAAATCAAGCTGACCCAAAATAGGACCTAAATCTTTTTTGAATTCTACATTTTGATTTAAACCGTATGGCAACATTAATATGTCTGAAAAAATAATTGCTGCATCAAAATCAAATCTTTTTAATGGTTGAAGAGTAATTTCAGTAGATAAACTTGGGCTTAAACATAGTTTTATAAAATCAGTATTTTTAGATCTAATCTCTCTAAACTCAGGCAAATATCTACCTGCTTGTCTCATTACCCATATAGGATTTATATTTGTTGTTTTTTCCCTGATAACTTTGTTAATCGGAGTCATATAATTAATAATATATATAATTGTATTAGTATTATATCTTGTTAATTACGATAATTAACTTTTACACACCTTTTGTGAACAGATTATTAAATCAATAATAACAATAATTGTTGATATTTAATGTAAATTTAAACAAATAATAAATTATTAAGAAAAATGTATAAATTTATTAACATGTTTATTATTGTGAATAATTATTAATGTTTACATTAAATTTTAATTTAGCTTAGGAGGGATGAATAAAACATATAAATATTCATATTTATCAACACTTAATACATGAGTAATACTTTTCAAATATACTTAATTTCAGATTCAACAGGCGAAACCTTAGATAGAATATTTTTAGCCTTAAAAGCTCAATTTAAGAACATTGAATATAAAGTTCATCCTTACTCATTTACGAGAACAGAAAATCAAATTACAAAGATTTTAGAAATTGCTAAAAAAAATGAAAATTCAATTATATTATATACAATTGTAGATAATAATCTTGCAAAATTTTTAGCAAATCAAAGTGATGACAAAGGCCTACCTTGTTTTGGAGTTTTAGGTAATTTAATTTTAAGTTTCTCTAAGTTATTAAATCAAAAAGCTTCCCACGAACCTAGCGGCCAACATGTATTAAATGAAGAATATTACCAACGTATAGAAGCAATACAGTTCACAATGAATCATGATGATGGAAATTTAGTAAATGAAGTTGGAAAATCAGATATAATTTTACTTGGTGTAAGTAGAACAAGCAAAACCCCAACATCAATATACTTGGCTAACAAAGGCTACAAGACTTCAAATATTCCATTAATAAATGAAAACTCAATTCCAAAGATATTAAAAGATAATCCTAAAATTAGTTGTGTAATAGGCTTAAATACTGAGGCCGAAAGACTTGTCGATGTAAGAAAGAACCGGATGAATTCATTAAAAGAGACAGATAATAAAAAATATACAAATATTGGAAATATCCAAAAAGAAATAGATGAAGCAAAAAAAACTTTTAAAAGATATGGTTGGCCAACTATTGACGTTACAAGAAAATCTGTAGAAGAAACAGCGGCATCAATTATTAAAATTCACGAAATATATACTCAAAATAATGAATAATATTATTTTAGCTTCAAAAAGCAAAGTTAGGAAAAAAATTTTAGAATCTGGTGGTATTTTTTGTGATGTAGTACCATCAAATGTAGACGAGGATAGTGTTAAGAAAGCTTTATTAATAGAAAATTCATCTCCGGAAATGATTTCTAAAAATTTGGCGGAATTGAAAGCTAACAAAGTAAGTGTAAAATTTTCTAATAAATTAGTATTAGGGGCTGATAGTGTGATTGATTTAGAGGGAAAGATCATTTCAAAACCAAATAATAGAAAAGAAGCGCTGGATATTTTAAAATTATTAAATGGAAAATCACATTTTCTTATAAGCTCAGTCTGTATTTCAAAGGGTGGAAATATGATCTGGAATTATACAGATAAAGCAACACTGATAATGAAAAGCTTTTCTGATAATCAATTAATATCTTATTTAGATAAAATATCTGATGAAGCTTTATATGCTTACAATGTCTATCAAATTGAAGGTGAAGGAAGAAAATTATTTTCAGAGATAAAAGGAGATGAAAATACTATTATGGGCCTTCCAATTGACAAAATTAAAGATTATCTAAAAAACTATGAATAACTATTTAGTAATTGGGAATCCAATCGATCACTCTTTATCTCCTAAACTTCACAATTATTGGATAAAAAAAAACAACCTTAAAGCAGTATATGATAAAAAAGAATTAAATAGTGATGATTTAAAAGGTTTAATAGAAAAAGTTAAAGAAAAAAATATTAGTGGAATAAATGTTACCGTTCCGTTTAAAAAAGAGATAATTCCTCATCTAGACAGATTGACCCTGGACGCTGAGGTCACTCAATCAGTTAATACAATTATATTAACTGATGGTAAAATCGTTGGTCACAACACCGATATAGATGGATTTGAAAATGCTATTAAAGATACGAAATATAATCTTTTAGGAAAAAAAGTTTTAGTGTTAGGGTCTGGTGGAGTTGCACCATCTATAATTTTTGCACTATATAAAATGAAAGTTTCAAGTGTTATATTGGCTAATAGAACAAAATCGAAAGCTGAAAATTTACAAAATCTTTATAATAAAATTAAAATAGTTGATTGGGGAGAATTACCCGAGTTTGATATGATTGTAAACGCAACTAGTGTAGGTTTGAAAAAAGATGAAAATTTAGATTTGGATTTTTCAAAAATTGGTAAGAACAAATTTTTTTATGACGTTATTTATAATCCTAGGGAAACTAATTTTTTGAAAAAAGGTAAAGATTTGGGTAATAAAATTGAGAACGGGAAAAAAATGTTTATTTTTCAAGCAGCAAAAGCTTTTAAAATTTGGCATGGTATTCAACCCAATGTTGATGATGAAGTAATTAAGTTATTAGATTAATGATTAAAATTGGAATTTTAGGTGATATTGGATCGGGCAAAAGTCATGTAGCTAGGTGCTTTGGATATCCAGTTTTTAATGCCGATAAAGAGGTAATCAAATTATATAAAAATGATTTGAAAGTTTTTAAAAAACTTAAAAAATCTTTACCTAAATTTATTTATTCTTTTCCAATCAATAAAAGTGAAATTACAAAAGCAATATTATTTAGTAATAGTAATTTAAAAAGAATAATTAAAGTTGTCCATAAAGAGGTAAGAAAGAAAATGAATGCTTTTTTAAGAAAGAATAAAAGTAAAAAAATTTTAATTTTAGATATACCGCTTTTATTAGAAAATAAGATAAATAATAAGAAAGATATTCTAGTATTCGTTGAGTCAAAAAAATCAGATATTTTAAAAAAATTGAAAAAAAGAAAAAATTTTAATGAAAAACTTTATAGGAAATTCAAAGATATTCAGTTACCGCTCAGTTATAAAAAGAAAAAATCTAAATTTATTATTAAAAATGATTTTACGAATAAATCTGTTAAAAAGTCCATTAAAAGTATTTTAAATCAGATTATATAGATGAAAGAAGTAGTATTAGATACAGAGACAACAGGTATATCAGTTAAAGAAGGCCACAGAATTGTTGAAATCGGATGTATAGAGCTTGACAACTTAGTGCCTACAAAAAATAAGTTTCACTGTTATTTAAACCCTGAAAGAAAAGTTTCCGAGAAAGCATTTGAAGTTCACGGTTATTCTGATGATTTTTTATCTAAACAAAAAAAATTTCAAAATGTTGTCGATGAATTTTTAAAATTTATAAATGGAAAAAAATTGATAATTCACAATGCCGAATTTGATTTAGCACATCTAAATCATGAATTAGAAATTTTAGGAAAAGATAAAATTAAAAATGAAATAATTGATACTCTTATTTTAGCTAGAGATAAATTCCCAGGTTCATCAATAAGTCTTGATGCTTTATGTAAAAGATATCGTATAGATAATTCCAAAAGAGTTCAGCACACAGCATTAATCGACTGTGATTTACTGGCGAAAGTATATATTAATCTCATAGATCAAAAAGAACCAACTTTAGATTTTCAAAATCAGGATGACAAACTTCAATTATCAGAAAATAGAAATATTTTGTATTTTAAAAAAGTGATAAAACCTTCCCCTGAAGAATTAGAAAAACACAAAGATTTTTTAAAAAAAGATTTAAAGAAAAATTTTTTTAATTAAATCTCTCTTTATATAATTTATTAAAATCAATTTTTTTCTCTAATTTTATTGATGGATGGCCAGAATTATGAATTAAATTTAGAAAAGAATTTTCTAAATCTGGATATATTTTTGTTTGAACATCACATAAAATTATCTTTTCTAAATCTTTTTTTTCTTTAATTGTATCATCAACTTTAATTATAGTTGCATAAACTATTTCAAAATATGATTTTTTTTCATTAGCTTCTTTATCTTCAAATTTTAGAGTTGTATTAATTTCAATTAGTTTATTTTTTAAAGCTTTAGATGTAATATCTATATTTAGCTGATATTTTGAAATATTATCTCTAACAAATATAAATGTTTCTATATCAGGCGTTTCGCTCGACAAGTCTTTAATATATTTTGCAAGAATCTTAAATTTTTCTGTCATCATTGTCTTCTATATCTTCATACTCACCTTCTATAAAATTATTTTCTTTAGATACTTTTCTTTTAAACTTATTTGAAAGATTTCCAAAAATTAATTTTCTTGTTATTGGAAAGATTAATAAAAAACCAAAAAAATCGGTAGCAAAGCCTGGTAGGATCAAAAGAATTGCAGCAAAAGCAATTGCAGCACCAGAAATAATTTCATAAGCCGGAGTTTGATTTTTAACAATTTGCATAAAACCAGATCTAATAGTGTTTAACCCCTCATATTTTGCATAATAAACCCCAATGATTGCAGTAATAAATATTAATGAAATAGTATTAAATGCACCAATTTGAGAGCCAATTTTTATAAATAGGTAAATTTCTAAAATGGGAATTAGGATAATTGATAATAAAACTGTGTTCATTTGTCTTTAATGTAATTGTTAGTTGAAATTATTCAACTTAGTAATTACATTTAGCTCATGAATTATAGTTTTGAATATATTGATATAATACTCCTTGCAATGATTGCTGGATTTATTTTTTTGAGATTAAGAGGTATTTTGGGAAAAAGAACAGGATTTGAGGGAAAAGCACCATCACAATTTGAAAAAGTGTTAAATGATATTCAAACAGAAAAAAGATTTGCACCTAAAGAAAACTTTGATGAGAAGGCACAAAAAGAATTCATAAAGGGTGCAAAAATTGCCTATGAAACCATTATTACCGATTTTAGTGATAATGATAATAAGCTTATAGCTAGCAAACCTTTATTAAGTAAAAATATTCGTGATCAATTTGAAGATGCTTTGAAGGAAAGAAGTCAAAGGGGTCATTTTGCTGAAATTACTTTTATAGGTGTAAACTCAGCAAAAATTAAAGAGCACAAAACAGTGAATAAGATTTTAAATGTAACTGTTGATTTTGTAAGTGAAGTCATCACATGCATAAAAGATAAAGATAAAAAAATTATCTCAGGAGATCCGGAAAAAATAAAAAAGATATATGATACTTGGGTTTTTTCAAGAGACACAAGATCAAATAATCCAAACTGGCAACTAGTAGATACTCTTACGTAATTGAACGATAAAATTTCAGACAAAGATAAAAAAGATTGGGAAGACTTTTTATCTAAAAATGAAAGATTGCCCAATAAAGATTTTATTATAAATAATAAAAAAACTTCTAAAATAAAACAAATTGATCTGCATGGTTTTACTTTAGAGCAGGCTAATAAAAAGATAAAAAAAATTATTGATGATTCTTATGAGAATGGTATTTCAAAAATTATAGTAGTTACTGGTAAAGGACTTCATTCAAATGTCGAAAAAGATCCTTATGTTTCAAAAGACCTAAGTATATTGAAATATTCTGTTCCAGAATATATCAAAAATGATCAGGGGTTAATGAAGAAGATTATAGAAATAACAGATGCAAAAATTGAAGATGGTGGTGCTGGAGCTTTTTATATATTTATAAAAAAAAAGTTATAAGATAAATTTTGAAAGATCAGTATCTTTTACCAGGTTATCTAAATTTTTATTTATATATTCTTTATTTATAATAATTTTTTCTCCAGATCTGTCAGTAGCTGTAAAACTAATGTCATCTAATATTTTTTCTATTATAGTGTGAAGTCTTCGTGCGCCAATATTTTCTACAGTAGCATTTACTTCAGAAGCTATTTTGGCAATAGTATCAATTCCATCTTCTGAAAATTCTAAATCTACATTTTCAGTTTTTAATAGGGCCACATACTGTTTAATCAAACTATAATCAGGTTCTTTTAAAATTCTTTTGAAATCATCACTCGTTAAAGCTTCCAACTCAACTCTTATAGGCAATCTTCCTTGAAGTTCAGGCAATAGGTCAGACGGTTTAGCTAGCTGAAATGCTCCAGATGCAATAAACAATATGTGGTCTGTTTTAATCGGGCCATGTTTTGTATTTACTGTTGTTCCCTCTATTAAAGGTAATAAGTCCCTTTGGACACCTTCTCTTGATACATCACCACCAACTCGATCTGTTCTTGCTGAAATTTTGTCAATCTCATCAAGAAATACAATTCCATTATTCTCAGTTGATAGTTTTGCAGCTTTTACAATTTTATCTTGTTCGATTAATTTATCAGACTCATCATTTATTAAGATTTCATGAGACTCCTTTACTGTCATTTTTCTTTTCTTTTCTTTGGCACCCATAGACTTTCCCATTATTTCACCAATATTGATCATTCCAACATTGGCACCTGGCATACCTGGTATTTCAAACGATGTACCACTTGATCCTGTGTCGCTAACTGCGATTTCTATCTCGTTGTCATCTAAGTCACCATTTCTTAGTCTCTTTCTAAAGCTTTCTCTAGTTGCTAAGCTTGCTTTTTTACCTACTAATGCATCTAAAACTTTCTCTTCAGCAGCTTTTTGCGCTTGAGCAAAAACTTCTTTTCTCCTCTTTACTTTTTCCATTGAGATAGCTATCTCAATTAAATCTCTAACTATTTGTTCAACGTCTCTTCCAACATATCCCACTTCTGTAAATCTTGTTGCTTCAACTTTTACAAAAGGTGCTTCAGCAAGTTTTGAGAGTCTTCTTGAAATTTCTGTTTTTCCAACCCCTGTTGGTCCAATCATTAGAATATTTTTTGGTAAAACTTCATTTTTCATTTCGCCCTTAAGAGCCTGTCTTCTCCATCTATTTCTTAATGCAACTGCAACTGCTTTTTTTGCTTTATTCTGACCAACAACAAATCTATCTAATTCTGATACAATTTCTCTAGGAGATAAGGAGCTTACTAAAGATTTTTCTTTTTTTTGACTTTTTTCTTTTGGATGTAATTGTGTTACTTTTGTATTATCCATTAAATTTTCTCAATCTTTACGTTATCGTTTGTAAATACACAAATATCAGCTGCTACTTTAATTGCTTTTTTTGCAACTTCTTCAGCTGACATATTGCCTTCCATTAAAACTTTTCCTGCAGCAAGAGCATAATTACCTCCTGATCCTATCCCAATAACATCTCCCTCGGGTTCAAGAACATCACCAGTTCCTGAAATTATATAACTATTACTTTTGTCTCCGACAGCCATTAGTGCTTCAAGTCGTCTTAAATATTTATCTGTCCTCCAATCTTTTGCTAGCTCAACCGCCGCTCTCGATAAGTTACCCGCATGTTTTTCTAATTTTCCCTCTAATCTTTCAAACAAAGTTAAAGCGTCTGCAGTTGAACCTGCAAAACCTGCTACTACATCTCTTTTTTCAATTTTTCTTACTTTTGAAGCAGTACTTTTAACAACAGTGTTTCCCATACTCACTTGTCCATCACCAGCTACTACTACTTCTTTATTTTTTCTGACTAGTACAATTGTTGTCATACTCAATAAATGGTAACTATTTTTGATACTTCAAGTCTTTATACTAATATTGATATAGTGGGATTATGTATGTATACCATTAAAAATATATGGCTAGAAAAGGAAAAGTATCTCGAAAAACTAAAGAAACAAGCATCAATGTTGAGGTTAATATTGACGGTAAAGGTAAGTACCAAATTGACACTGGTATAGGATTTTTAGATCATATGCTTGAGCAATTATCAAAGCATTCCTTAATTGATTTAAAAGTAAAGGCCAAAGGAGACACTCACATTGATCTTCACCACACTACTGAGGATACAGGAATTGCTATAGGGGAAGCTTTAAAAAAAGCAGCTAAAAAATTTGTAGGAATTAAAAGATATGCACATGCAATGATACCAATGGATGAAACATTATCACGTGTGGCGGTTGATGTTTCGAACAGACCTTATCTGATATGGAAAGTAAAATTAAAGGTTGAGAAACTTGGTGAAATGGATACTGAATTATTTAAGGAGTGGTTTCAGGCTTTTTCACAATCAGCTGGTATAACTTTACATATAGAAAATATTTATGGTGACAATAGTCACCACATTATTGAATCTTGTTATAAAGGTTTAGCAAGATCATTAAGAGTTGCATTAGAGATGGATCCAAGAAACAAAAAGAGCATACCATCTACTAAAGGCTCATTATAAGTTTAATGAACGTCACAATTGTTGATTATAATTCGGGTAATATCAGCTCGGTAATAAACTCCTTTAAGGAAGTCGCGAAAGATAAAGTAAATATCGAAATAACTTCGGATTTAAACAAGATTAAATCTGCTGATAAAGTTGTTTTACCAGGGCAAGGATCGTTTAAAAGTTGTGTTGATGCTCTCAATAATATTAGTGGTTTAGTTGATACATTAAATGATTTTGCAAAAAATAATAAAAAACCATTACTTGGAATTTGTGTCGGATTACAGATGTTCGCAGATATTGGATATGAAGAAACAGAAACAAAAGGTCTTGGCTGGATATCAGGCAAGGTGTCAAAAATAAATAATCAAAATGGAAAATTTAAACTTCCTCATATTGGTTGGAACCAAATAAACATCGTCAAAGAAAGTAAAATTTTTGAAAATATTGAAAATAATTCTCATATGTATTTTGTTCATAGCTATGAATTTATTCCTGAAGATAAAAGTGTAATTTCAGCAACAACAGACTATTCGTCAAATATTGTTTGTTCGGTTGAAAAAGAAAATATTTTTGGAACTCAATTTCACCCAGAAAAGAGTGACAAAATGGGGCTCAAGATAATTGATAATTTTATAAACTTATAGATATGAGAAAAATTTTGAATTAAATGAAAATATTTCCAGCCATTGATATTAAAGATAAGAAATGTGTAAGGTTAGTTAAAGGAGACTTTGATAATAAGACTGAATATAAAATGTCTCCAGTTGAACAAGCTGGTAAATACAAGGATCACGGTTTTAAGAACTTACACATTGTAGATTTAGATGGTGCTTTAACTGGAGAAACAGTAAATTTAGATATTATTCAAGAAATAGTAAAAAAATTTGATCTTAAAATCGAAATTGGTGGAGGTATCAGAAACTTTGAAAGTATTCAGAAATATACCGATGTTGGTGTAGAGAAAGTTATTTTAGGAAGTGCAGCTATAAAAGATAAAAAATTTTTAAAAGAAGCTTGTGAAAAATTTCCAAATAAAATTTCTCTAGGTTTAGATTCTAGAGATGGGTATTTATCTGTTTCAGGTTGGAAGGAAAATTCTAATCAATTAACTTTAGATTACTTAAATGAAGTGAAAGATTATGGTGCAAGCAGATTGATTTACACTGATATCAACAGAGATGGGATGAAGCAAAGTCCTAATTTTGAAGAAACCGCAAAGGTTGCTGAAGTATCTAATTGTCCTGTGATAATATCTGGTGGAGTTTCTTCAATTGATGACATTAAAAAGGCCAAAGAATTAAATAATAATAACATTGAAGGCATTATAGTTGGAAAAGCTATCTATGATGGTGATATTAAATTAGAGGAACTTGTTAAGGAATTAGATGCTTAAGAACAGAATAATACCATGTCTAGATGTTAAAAATGGTCGTGTAGTTAAAGGTATTAACTTTGTTGATTTAAAGGATGCAGGTGATCCTGTTGAACAAGCTAAAATTTATTCAGACGGTGGTGCAGATGAAATTTGTTTTTTAGACATAACAGCCTCAAATGAAAATAGAGATACTATTTATGATGTTGTTAAGAGAACTTCTAAGAATTGTTTCGTGCCATTAACTGTAGGAGGCGGTGTCAGAAGCGTTGAGGATATTAGCAAATTACTTAATTGCGGGGCCGATAAAGTTTCCATAAATACTGCTGCTGTAGAAAGTTCAAAAATCGTTATAGATAGTTCAAAAAAATTTGGGTCACAATGTATTGTAGTAGCAATCGATGCAAAAAAAAATGGAGATAAATGGGAAGTGTTCACTCATGGAGGAAGAAATAACAGTGGAATTAATGTTTTGGAGTATGCAAAACAAATGGAACAAAATGGTGCGGGAGAGTTGTTAGTAACTTCTATGGATAGAGATGGAACACAAGTTGGTTATGACATCGATTTAATATCAAAAATTTCTTCGAAAGTAAATATTCCAGTAATTGCATCAGGTGGTGTGGGTAATTTAGATCACCTTGTGGATGGAATTAAATTAGGAAAAGCTAGTGCAGTTTTAGCTGCTTCTATATTTCACTATGGAAAACATTCTGTAAAAGAGGCTAAGGATTATTTGGATTTAAAAGGAATACCTGTTAGAATTTAAAATGCTTAATACTTTAGAAAGCCTATTTAATCTTGCTAGAGATCGAAAAAAATCACCAGTAGATGGTTCTTATACAAATAAATTGCTCAGTGACAAATCTTTAAGTAAAGAAAAAGTCCTAGAGGAAATTAATGAACTTGTTGAAGCAATAGAAAAAAATTCAAACAAAATTCATGAGGCAGCAGATGTTTTTATCATTTGATAATGTATCTAGAGGCAAATGATGTAAAAATTGAGGATGTAATGGAAGAACTGAATAAAAGAAAAAAATGATTTACGATGAAAATAATATTTTTGCTAAAATTCTAAGAGGGGAAATTCCTTGTAAAAAAATTTATGAGGATGATTTCGTGTTGTCATTTCATGATATTAATCCACAAAAAAAAATTCATGCTTTGGTGATTCCAAAAGGAAAATATATTGATTTAGATCATTTTAGTTTAAATGCTTCTCCCGAGGAAATGATTGGATTATTAAAGGGCATTAATATAGTTGCAAAAAAACTGGGTATTTCAAGAGAAGTTGGTAAGGGTTATAGAGCATTAGCAAATATAAGTGAGAATGGAGGTCAAGAGGTTCCTCATTTGCATTTTCATTTATTTGGTGGTGAAAAAGTAGGAAAAATGGTCGAGTGATAGAAACCATTGACAGAAATTATTTAGAAATAAAATCTATTGATGCTTTAAAAGAAAGTACCTTACCTGAAATAATTAATTCAATTGATTTAGTAGATCCAATTGATTTTCAAATAAACAAATTTTTTTATAAAAATATTGGAAAAAAACATAGATGGACCGATCGTCTTGTTTGGTCTGATGATGATTGGATTAAATATGTTTCAAACAACAAAGTCGAAACCTACATTTTAAAAATAAACAATGATTTTGCTGGTTATTTTGAATTAATTTTTCATTCAGAAATTAAAGAAATTGAAATAGCTTATTTTGGTTTGTTAGAGGAATACCATAATAAAAAAATTGGCGGCTATTTACTATCCGAAGCAATAAAAAAAGCTTTTTTAAAAAATGAAATAAAAAGGGTTTGGGTTCACACATGTACTCTTGATCATAAAAATGCTTTAAAAAATTACTTAGCTAGAGGTATGACAATTTATAAAAAAGAAACTATAAAAATTTAATTAGAGGATGGTAATTTAAATGTATTTTTATCTAACTTTTGATTGATCCTCAAAGAGTAAATGTAAGTAATACTTAAATTTTGATAAATGTCTAATGTTTGCCATCCAATAAGATTATAATTTATATTGTCAAAAAAAATATTTATTTCATTATCATCTTTTAAAATTTTAAAGTTTATAAATTTATCGTCAATTATTCTTCCTTTAAGATCTTTGATTTCATTAATTAAAAATTTTTTATCTAAAATATAATTTAAAGGTGTTCTCTTAATTGAATACCTATAATAACTGCCACTTTTAGTCTTTATAACAAGAGATTTACCATTAGAAACTAAAAGTTTATTGTTCATGTTATCATAATTACAAAATATTTTTTTAGGATATTCGATAACACAGTTTCCATTTTCAATTTTACCATTTACATTTTGTTCAAAATCAAAACTCAAATTGCTAATCCTTTTCAAGGAAGTAATTATTTTTTCATTAACTGATCCTTGTGCAAAATTATTAAAGTTAATTACTAAAAAGATTATCAAAATTCTCTTCATCAAAGGACATCTCTTTTACCAACATGGTTTGCTTTACTAACAACTCCTTCTTCTTCCATCATATCAATAATTCTTGCTGCCCTATTGTAACCAATTTGGAGTTTTCTTTGTAAAAATGAAGTTGAAGCTTTTCCTTCAGATTTAATAATTTCTAGTGCAGTTTGGTAGAGCTCATCTTTATCACTACTATTTTTAGATCCATCACTTATTTCTTTTTCATCAGCAAAGTTTAAAATTTCATCAACATAATCTGGTTCTGCCTGCGATCTTAAAAAATTATTGATTTTCTCTATTTCGTTATCAGAAACAAATGGGGCATGAATTCTTAAAATCCTGTTAGCCGAAGACATATAAAGCATATCACCTTTCCCAAGAAGTTGTTCTGCACCTTGTTCTCCTAAAATTGTTCTGCTATCTATTTTTGAAGTTACTTGAAATGATATTCTTGTAGGAAAATTAGCTTTAATCGTCCCTGTTATTACATCTACACTTGGTCTTTGAGTCGCCATTATTATATGAATTCCAGCAGCTCTAGCCATTTGAGATAATTTCTGGATATAATTTTCAATCTCTTTTCCTGCTACTAACATTAAATCTGACATTTCATCAACGACGACAACAATATATGGCATTGGTAATTTATGCTTTGCATTATAACCATCAATGTTTCTGACACCTTCTTTTGTCATTAATCGATATCTACTTTCCATTTCTTTAACTACCCAACCAAGTACAGAAGCAGCTTTTTTTGCTTCAGTGATTACTGGACATATAAGATGAGGAATACCCTCATAAGTAGATAGTTCTAACATTTTAGGATCAATAAGAATAAATTTACACCTTTCAGGGGTGTGTCTATATAGGAGGGATAAAATTATTGTATTTATGCAGACTGATTTACCAGACCCAGTTGTTCCTGCTATTAGTAGATGAGGCATTGAGGCAAGGTCACCAACAATAGGTGTGCCTGAAATATTTTTTCCAAGAGCTATTGGCAGTTTTATTTCTTTCTTTTTAAAATCAGTTTTATTTAATATTTCACTTAAATAAACATTTTCTCTTGATGAGTTTGGTAGCTCAATACCAACAGTATTACTACCAGGTATGGTCGCAATTCTCGCAGATTCAGAGCTTGTGTTCCTTGCTATATCGTCAGATAAATTAATTATCTTAGAAACTTTAACTCCAGCAGCTGGTTCAAATTCATTCAAAGTAACCACGGGACCATGACTTACTTTCTTAATATTGCCGTTGACACCAAAGTCTAATAAAATTTTCTCAAGAAATGCGGGATCACTTGCTTCTTCTTTATTTGAATTCTCTCTTTCTTTTTTTGTTGGTATTTTTAATAATTCTAAATCAGGAAGTTTAAATTTAGTTTTTTCAGTTTCCTTAAGTTTTTCTGCTTTTATAAAAGGTAGATCTTCTTGTATTAAATTTTTAATTTCTTCTTGAGGAATATACTCACTTATGACTTCACTTTTATCAGTGTAGGGTTTGTTTCTATCCTTATTTATAAAATTTATTATCTTTTTTATAAAACCTATAAAACCACTAGGACTAAAATTGATACTAATAAAGAAAAAAAAGAAAATTAAAATTATTAAAAGGTAATATGAGATAGATGTTTGTAAACTTACAATATTACCAATATAAGTTTGACTAAAATATTGTCCTACAAACCCCCCATTTCCATTAATATATAATTTGAAAGTGCTTTGGTAAAAAAAATCAAAGAACAAGGATCCAAAAATACAATAAAAGATTGAAAAAAAAGTATTTTCAATTATCAAAAATAAATCTTTACTTTTAAAAACATTAATTCCAGTTATTAGAAAAGTTAATGATAAGAGATAAGATATGATGCCAAACGATTGAAAAAATAAATCGGAAATATAACTGCCCTGGTATCCTAAGACATTTTCAATTTTGGTATTTTCAGGAAATATAAAATTAGGATCACTGGGCGAATAAGATAAAAGTGACACAAATAAAAGAATACTTAGCAGAGTTATAAAAATACCAACAATTTCAATTAATCTATGGAATATGAATTGAAGAGTAGTATTGGCTATTTTTTTTATATTCATTTTGATGAATCAAATATAACACTTTGTATCATCTAATTTTTGTTGTTAAAATTAATTTGTTATGAAAGTTTGCATCATAGGCAGTGGTCTAGTTAGTTTAACCTTAGCTAAGGTTTTAATCCAAAAAGAAATATTTGTAGATATTATTGGTACTAATAAAAGAAAACAGCATCATTTTTCAAGAACATTAGGAATTTCAAAATCAAACATAGATTATTTTATTAATGAAATTCTCAACATTAAAAAAATTTCATGGGATATTAAGAGCATAAAAATTTTTACTGAAAAAAATCTTAAAAAAGAACTAATAAAATTTGATAACAAAAATACTACAGTTTTTTCAATGATTCGAAATACTCAACTACAAAAATTATTATTTGAAAAATTAAAAAAAAATAAATTTGTTAAATTTAAAAATAATTTAAATATTGATAAAGAAGATTATAAATTAATTATTAATTCTGATCCAACCCATAGTTATGTTAAAAAATTTTTTTCAAAAAAAATTGATAAAGATTATAATAGTTATGCTTACACAACTTCTATTTTTCATAAAAAAATTAAAAATGACACTGCATATCAAAATTTTACAAATGATGGACCAATAGCCTTTTTACCAATTTCAAATATTGAAACTTCAATTGTTTATTCTTTGAGGTCTATTGAAAAAAAAAATAACCTTGAAATGAATAATTTAGTTAAAAAATTTAATCCAATTTATTCTATAAAAAAAATAAATAATTGGAGTAGATTTAAACTAAAATCTTCTAATCTAAGAAATTATTATAAAGATAATATTTTAGCTTTTGGAGATTTACTTCACAAAATTCATCCACTGGCTGGTCAAGGATTTAATATGTCTTTACGTGATATTAAATTGTTGTCAGATTTAATTGATAAAAGAATTAATTTAGGATTAGATTTAGATTCTTCTATTTGTCAAGATTTTCAAAAAAAATCAAAAGACAAAAATTTCATATTTTCCTCAAGTATTGATTTGGTTTATGAATTTTTCAATTTAGAAAATAAATTAAATTATAATTTATTTAATAAGTCTATTAACCTTATTGGAAATCATAAAATTATAAATTCATTTTTGAGAAAATTTGCAGATAACGGTATAAGATATTAAAAGTTATTGCAGAGTAGTGTTATTATACTCATCAAAAGTATATGTGGATAAAATCTCTGCTATTTTATTCTTTCTAAGATCCAAATTAATTGCTTCCAATAATACCTGTTTTTCCTCCAAACTAAATGGTGAGGCCATAGCCAGAGCATTAATTGTTTCGTCAAGGCTTTGTTTTTCCAACGCTTTCCAATTGATTATAAAACCTCTTTTTTGAAATAATTGTTTTAAATCTTTAAAAATTAATTCTAGATCTGAAAATTTTAAATTTTCTTTTTTTTCATTTAAATCATCTAAATAATCATCAAAATTTATCTCACAAATTCTATAGAGTTTATTAGTTTCTTTTTCATTTAAAATTTTAAATCTTATAATTCCTTTTAAATCAATTAAATATCTTCCATCGTCTGTTTCTTTAAAGCTTGTAATTTTTCCCAAACAACCAATTTTATGTAGTGATGGGATTATTGATTTTTCATCATTAATTGATTTTGGTTGAATCATACCAATTAATTTATTAGTTTTCATGCTATCATTAATCATATCAATATAACGTGGCTCAAATATATTAAGTGGAACTGTTGTTCTGGGGAAAATGATAAAATTACTCAAAGGGAATATGGAAATTGTATTTGGTAATTCTTCTTTTTTCATAAAGAAAAATATATCATATTTAATATTACTTGAATTAAAAAAATTAACTAATTATATTGTTTTTAAATGCGGGCATAGCTCAGTGGTAGAGCGTCTCGTTGCCAACGAGAAGGTCGAGGGTTCGACCCCCTTTGCCCGCTCCAAAAAATTATGAGTGATCTTCTAAAAAAAAAATGTGAACCGTGTGAGGGCAAGGTAATGCCATTTGATATATCAGAGATTCACAAATATCAAAAAAAAGTTGACGGATGGAACATTATAAAAAATGATAAAGAAGCTTATTTATTAGAGAAAAATTTCAAATTTAAGGACTTTAAAAATAGTCAAGATTTTGTGAACCAAGTTGGAATAATTTCTGAGATAGAAGGACATCATCCTGATATTTATTTTGGTTGGGGCTATGCAAAAATTAATATAACCACTCATGCAATTGAAGGTTTATCTGAAAATGATTTTATTTTAGCAGCTAAAATTGATCAAATTTTTAGTGACTAAAGTGTCGAGTTTTTGAAAAAATTAAAACTGTATCAGTTTTATTTGCAAATTTTATAATTTCTTTATCATTGATTGACCCGGAGGGCTGAATTACAGCTTTTACACCTGCCTGAACTAGTTTTTCAATTCCATCAATAAACGGAAAAAAAGCATCTGAAGCAGCAACAATATC
>CACGBI010000002.1 GCA_902571235.1 uncultured Pelagibacteraceae bacterium | reverse complement strand
TAGCTAGAACAGTGGAAAAATTTAAGATACCAAATGATGTGCTTGTAATATGTCTTGGTAAATCTACATATGCAAGATGTGGAATAATAGTTAACGTCACCCCATTAGAACCAGGCTGGGAAGGCTATGTAACTTTAGAATTTTCAAATACTACTCCTTTACCTGCAAAAATATATGCAAATGAGGGAGTTGCTCAATTTATATTCTTAAAAGGCAATGAAAAACCTGAAGTTACTTATGCAGATCGAAATGGCAAATATATGGGTCAAACTGGAGTAACATTACCAAAAGTTTAATCATGCAAAAACTAGAGGTCTTTGGGGCAAATAAACTCAAAGGACAAATAAAAATTTCAGGCTCCAAAAACGCTTCATTACCTATTCTTGCAGCTACTTTATTATCTAGTAAAAAAATTACTCTTAAAAATCTTCCAAAAGTTCGTGATATTGAAACTATGCTAACATTGCTTAAATCTTTGGGGTCTAAAGTTAAATTTGAAAAAAAAAAAACTATAATAGACAATTCTAAACAAAATAAAAAGTTTGCTTCATATAACTTAGTAAAAACTATGAGAGCAGGAATACTAGTTCTTGGGCCTTTACTAGCAAAATATGGTTCTGCTAAGGTATCTTTACCTGGTGGATGTGCAATAGGAACTCGTCCTGTAGATATACATCTAAAAGCATTATCAAAATTAGGAGTTAAATATAGAATTGATCAAGGGTATGTAATTGCCAATGCTCCAAAAGGATTAATAGGAAACAAAATAAGATTTTCAAAAGTTTCAGTAGGAGCAACTGAAAATTTAATTATTGCAGCAAGTTTTGCAAAAGGGACCACAATATTATCCAATTGTGCAATAGAGCCTGAAATTAAAGATTTAGTAAATTTCTTAAATGAAATGGGATGTAATATTAAATGGATATCAAGTAGAGCAATCAAAATCATTGGTGTTACAGAATTAAAAGAAATTTCTTATTCTATAATGTTTGATCGAATAGAAGCAGGAACATACTTAATTGCAGCTGCAGTAACTGAAGGAAATTTAAAGATTAGCAATATTATACCGGAGATTATAAAGACTGAAATTAAGGTTCTAAAAAAACTTGGTTCAAAAATAATCATCAGAAAAAATGAATTAGAAATTGTTGGAACTAAAAAAATAAAAAGCATGAAAATAAAAACTGCTCCTTACCCAGGATTTCCTACTGATTTGCAGGCACAAATAATGGTTTTGTTATGCAAAGCAAACAAAATGTCAATTATTCAAGAAGAAATTTTTGAGAATAGATTTATGCATGTAGCTGAGTTAAACAGAATGGGTGCAAAAATTTTAACTCAAGGTAATAAAGCTATTGTTGAGGGAAATATTAATTTTGCACCAGCAGAGTTAATGGCAACTGATTTAAGAGCCTCTGTTTCTTTAATATTAGCAGCATTAACAGCAAAGGGAAAATCAGTTATTAATAGAATTTATCATCTTGATAGAGGATACGAGAATATTGAAAAAAAATTGAACAAAGTTGGAGCAAAAATTAAAAGAGTTTATTAATGGAAAAAAAATATCTAGCAAAAATTATTGCAACAGATAATGAAGGTCTTCAGATGATATCAGCTTGTTGTGCGGGTGCAAAGGTAAAAATTTCAGATATGAAATTTTTACAAGCAAATAAAATATTTTTACTTTCAATTGTGAGAACAAAAATAGAGTCAGGTCAAAAAGACAAAAAAATAAATAGTATTTGTAAATTTGACTTTGTTGATCAAGTTAAGTCCAAAAATATTGATCAAAAAAATAAAGATTTTACAATTGAACTAATTGGAATAGATTATCTCAAAAATAAAAATGACTATGAGATTGATTTAATATTCAACAATAACGCCCATATTTCACTTAAGTCAGAGACGATTGAGGTAAGACTGGAAGATCAAAACGAGGTTATTAATGATTAAAATTTTAAATAGTTATAATAAAAGTTTTGACCGTGAACTGGATAAACTATTGTCTAATAGAAAAAGTAAAATAAAGTCCAGTTTTGTATCAGTTATTAATATTATTAAAGATATTAAAAAAAACGGAGATAAAGCTTTATTAAGATATGAAAGAAGATTTAATAAAAATTCAACAATAATTCCAACTTCCAAAAAAATTTCTAAGTCGATTAAAACTTTAGATAAAAAGGTAAAACAAGCAATTGATACTGCTTATAATCGAATCTATAAATTTCACTCATTACAAAAATTTAAGAATATTTCATATACTGATAAATTTAAAAATAAACTTGAGTATAAATATTTACCAATCGATTCTGTTGCAATATATGTACCTGGTTCTACCGCTTCTTACCCTTCAACTGTTTTAATGAATGCTATTCCAGCGATTGTAGCTGGTGTAAAAAGATTGATTATGATTAATCCTAGTTTTAAGGGAAAACAAAATCCTGCAGTTTTATATGCAGCTAAAAAGTGCAAAATTAAAGAAATTTATTCTATTGGGGGACCTTCTGCTATTGCAGCTGTTGCTTATGGAACTAGAAAAATTAAACAAGTAGATAAAATTGTTGGACCAGGTAATGCATATGTAGCTGCTGCAAAAAAAGAAGTATTTGGAGATGTTGGAATTGAGGGAATGACAGCAGGGCCCTCTGAAGTAACTATTGTTTGTGATAAACATTCCAATCCAGTTTGGATTGCTAGTGATTTAATTGGTCAAGCTGAACATGATCCTTTGGCCCAATGTATCTTAATTTCTAAAGACAAAAAATTGATTTCTAAAATTAAATTCGAAATTTTTAAACAACTTAAAGAAATTCCAAGACAATCAATTGCTAGGAAAAGTTTATTAAGCAATGGAATTTTAATGCATATTAATTCTGACAAAAAAATTATAGAAATTGTAAATAAGATTGCACCTGAACACTTAGAATTAAATGTTAAAAACTATAAATCATTTATTCCTAAAATAAATAATGCTGGATCAATTTGCTTAGGTAAATATGCAGTTATGGCAATGACAGATTATAATATTGGATCAAATCACGTTTTACCAACTAATGGTTCTGCAAAATATTCTTCAGGAATTAGTGTTAATGATTTTTACAAAAGAATTTCATATATTAATCTATCAAAAAAGGGTATTGAAAGTCTTGGACCATCGGTTATAACTCTTGCAAATTACGAAGGGTTAGCAGGACACGCTAATTCAGTAAAAAAAAGAATTAGGAGAAATTAAATTTGTCAAAACAAGATCTACTTGAATTTAAAGGCAAAGTAACAGATTTGTTACCTAATGCTATGTTTAGAGTTCAACTGGAAAATGGTCATACCGTTACAGCCCATACAGCAGGCAAACTTCGAAAAAATAGAATAAGAGTTCTGCAAGGTGATAACGTGACTGTAGAGATGACCCCTTATGATCTTACTAAAGGTAGAATTATCTTTAGAGGATAAACTTAAGGCTGAGTAGCTCAGGAGTAGAGCAGAGCCCTGAAAAGGCTTGTGTCGGAGGTGCGAATCCTTCCTCAGCCACCATTACTTTTCACCTTGAAATATCTAAAAAAGAAATTATTTTCTTGTTTTAAATAATAACTAATAGGACTAAGAAATAAGATGAGTACATTACAAGGTAAAGTAAAATGGTTTAACGGTAAAAAAGGTTATGGTTTTATCGAAAGAGACGACAAAGAAAAAGATGCATTCGTGCACGCATCAGCAGTTAAAGCAGCTGGGATGAGATTTTTAAACGAGGGTGATAAGCTGGAGTTTACATTAGAAGATGGTCCTAAAGGTCCTTCTGCGGTAAATTTAAAAAAATTAGACTAAATAATTAAAAATTTTAAAAGGACGTTTTATCTACAAATTTAGATAAACGTCCTTTTCATTTTAGGGTTGAATAAATAATTTTTTTGTCTAAAAGACTTCCCATGATTAAAAAAGCGACCTACAAAAAAACTAAAAAAAGTACTCAAAGATCAACTCTTCGAGGAACCAATAGAGGTGTGCACAATCATTTCCACGCTGGCTAAAGCTAGCAATTAATTTTTATAATATAATTTTAAATCCACTAAAAATAATATAAAACTAAAAAAGGATATGCCTTGGTGGTGAAATAGCATCACGTCGGTTTGTGGATCCGAAGTCGTAGGAGCGTAACCTACCCAAGGTACCAAAAAATGAATAAAGAAAATAAACTCACTCCATCCCTACCATCTGGGTTTGAAGATCGTTGGGGGGAAAAGTTAGTTCTAAAAAAACAACTTTTAAAAGTGATTGAAAAAAATTTTATTAAGTTTGGAGCTGAGGCATTAGAAACTCCATCCTTTGAAATAAGTGAAAACATAGGATCTTTTCTAGCAGAAGATGATGCCAATCCTATGTCTGACGTATTTTCATTTGAGGATGGAGATAAAAGTATTACTTTAAGATATGATTTATCCAGCCCTCTTGCAAGATTTGTTGCTCTAAATAACCAGGAACTTCCACCAATTTATAAAAGATATGCTATTCAAAATGTTTTTAGAAATGAGAAGCCAGGCAATGGAAGGTATAGAGAATTTCTTCAAGCTGACTTTGATATAATTGGCAATACAAATCCTGCACAATCCAATGCCGAACTTTGTAATTTAATTACGACAACTTTATTGGAATGTGGTCTAAAAAAAGATCAGTTTACCATTAATATTAGTAACAGAAAAATTGTTCAAGGTTTGATTGATGAGCTTAATATTTCCTCTGAAAAACAAACAAAAGTAATTAGAGCAATTGATAAACTAGACAAACCTGGATTTGGTTTATCAGGAGTCGAGTCTTTACTTAAAAAAGAGAGAAAAGATAGCTCAGGCGCAATCACAAAAGGTGCAGATTTAGATGATGTTCAAGTGGAAAGAATTTTAGATTTTCTAAAAGTAAAAGATTTAAAGGAATTAAAAAGTAAATTAACCAATCCACTTTCTCAAGAGGGAATAAAAGAAATAGAGGATGTCTTTCAAATACTTGGATTTGGAAAATATAAAGATCAAGTTCAAACAAATTTTACAATCGTAAGAGGCCTTGCTTATTATGATGGGTTTATCGTTGAGACAAATTTAAATTTTGAAGTAAAAAATAATAAAAAAAAAGTAATTGATATAGGTAGTATTTGCTCAGGAGGAGCTTATGCAAAACTTATCTCAAGATTTAAGGGTCTAGATATTCCAGGCACAGGAATTTCATTTGGAGTTGATCGATTATTGTTTGCATTAATGCAACTAGATCAAATAAAAGTTAAAGAACAAAAGCCAGTTCTAGTTTGTATTATGGATGAAAAATATTTGAAGAATTACTATGAAATTTTAGAGCAATTAAAAGCGAACAATATCAATGCAGAGATATTTTTAGATACAAAAAAGAATTTAGGAAAACAACTTACTTACGCAAATAAACGCAAACTTGATCTTGCTGTAATTTGTGGTGAAAATGAATTTAATGAAAATACAGTTACAATAAAAAACCTCAAAGGTGTTAAAGGTGAAAACAATCAAACTATTCCAAAAGAAAATTTAGTTAATGAAATCAAAAAACTTATCTGAAAATATCCTTAAATCAGTAAAGTCAAAAGGATTTAAGTTTATTAATTTACCTTCAGTAATAGAAGCTAATCACATTGTTCAAAGATCAGGTGAAAACTTTAGGAAATTTATATTTTCATTTATTGATCAAAATGGCAGTGAATTATGTTTAAGACCAGATCTAACGATTGTATCGTGTCTAAGGTATTTAGAGAACAATTTAAAAAGCAAAGAAAAAATATTCTATAGTGGTCAGGCTTATAGAAAATCACAAAACAAAAAAGACTCTATTATTAGAAATCAAATCGGATTTGAGATCATTGGTTCTAAAAATGAAAAAAATGATGATAAAGAAATAATTGATACCTCTCTTAATTCTTTACAAAATCTAAAATATACTTCTGGTACTTTAACAATTGGTAATATTGAAATTTTTAATCTTCTTATTTCAAAATTAGATATTCCAAAAAGATGGAAATTAAGGTTATCAAGACACTTTTGGAGAGAGAATTATTTTAATGATCTTTTAAAGAGACTAGAAACCAACTCAGATGTTGATCCAACTATTGTTGAAGTTGATAGAAGACGTTACTTAAAGATGTTGAAAGATGATCAATCCAAAGTTGTTGCAGGAAGATCAATACAAGAAATCTTAAAAAGATTTGATCATAAGATTAAAGACCCAAGAAGAACAAATAAAGGTAAAAACGTTTCAAAAATAATCAAAGATTTTTTAAGAATAAAATGTCCAATAAATAAAGCAGCTAGCGAACTAAACAAATTTTTTAAGAAATATAAAATTAATCTTGCTGTAGACCAAAGATATTTTCCTTTGTCTCAAAATAAAGTTTCAAAATTAGATGTTATTTTTTCCGCTTCATTTGGAAGACAACTTGAGTATTACACAGGAATGGTTTTTAGAATTGATATCAAATCAAATTTAAAAAATAAAAATGTTATTAATGGTGGAAGGTATGATCATTTAATCTCTGATCTTGGATCTAAAAAAGAAGTTCCAGCAGTTGGGGCTGCTTTAAATATATGATTAATGATATCATTAATGTTGGAATTCCAAGCAAAGGTAGACTTAGAAAAGATGTTTTAAATATTTTTAAAAAAAAAAAATTAACACTTATTTCTGAAAGAGGAGAAAGAGATTTACTTGCATCAATTAAAGGTAAAAAAAATATTAAAATTATTTATCTCCATGCAAGAGAAATTATTCAAAGATTAGGAGAGGGTTCTTTGGATTTGGGATTTTCTGGAAACGATTTATTAAAAGAAAGTGAAATTAATATTCAAAATAAAATTAGTGTTACTAAGAAATATAATTTCGGAAAAGCATCATTAGTTATTGCAATTCCTGATGAATGGATCGATGTGCAAACGATTGCTGATTTAGAGGAAATTGCATTTGAATTTAAAGATAAAAAAAAGAAAAGATTGAGAGTAGCAACTAAATATCCGAACTTAACAAGAGATTATTTGTTTTCTAAAGGAGTAACTCAATTTAAGCTAGTAAGCAGTTTAGGTGCAACAGAAGCTTATCCTTTCACAGAGTCTAGTGAGATTATTACAGATATAACTTCAACTGGAGAAACATTAAAAGCTAATAACTTAAGAATATTGAAAGATGGAGAAATATTAAAATCAGAAGCCTGTATGATGGTTTCTAGATCATCTGCTAAAAAAAAAGCTTTGAAAAGTTTGACTAAATTACTTTCTAAGAATTAAATCTTTCCAATAAATAAGGATAATTTTAATAATATCTAGGTTTCTAAGGACCGCATAAAGGCCAACTAATATCCCAAGGCCTATAGTAATCTTAAATATTAATAATAATTCCATTGCTCATTTTATATATGATATAAACTGATACATGGAAGTTATATTTTTAATTATTTTAGTTGCATTGTTAGGAGTAGTTTCGGCAATTCTTTATTTAAATCTAAAATCTAAGCCTAAAGATGAAAATAAAGAAACTGAAGAAATAGCTAATTTAAAAACTGAAATTTCAAATTTAAAAGATACTTTAAATACAACAATTAATAATTCACTAGGTTCAATGTCTACTTCGTTTAATGCCTTATCTACAGGAGTAACAAAGGATATGACAGAAGCCCTTACCAAGGTTGATGAGAAGGTTGGTAATTTTAACCAACAAGTACAATTATTAAATCAAAGCCAAGAGGGTATTACTAAAATTTTAGCAGGGGTTAAAAAGTATGGAACGCTTGCAGAGTTTTCTTTAGACTCACTTATCAAAGATTTATTACCTGTCTCACAATTTCAGACCAATGTTAAGATGAAAGAAGATACCAGCGAGAATGTAGAGTTTGCAATTAAACTTCAAGGAGATGTTTTAGTTCCAGTAGATTCTCATTTTCCAATAGAAAAATTTAAAGCAATTACTGATGCTTATGATGCAGATGATAAAAAAGCAGTTGCTGATGCTAGAACAAAATTAGCTAGTGCATTTAAGGCTAAAGCAAAAAGTGTAATGGAAAAATACATTGTTCCTCCAAAAACAACAGATTTTGCAATAGTTTATGCACCAACTGAAAGTCTTTATAAAGAATTAACTGATTATCAGGATCCAAGTACTAAAGAACTATTAACTCAAGAATTGATGAGAAAATATAAAATAGTAATTTGTGGCCCTAATACACTTTCAGCTTATTTACAGTCTTTACATATGGGTTTTCAATCACTGAAAGTACAAAAAGGAGCTACAGAAATATATAATCATCTTAAAACAATAACCACAAGATTTTCAAAACATTTTGATAATATAATTACACTTAGAAAAAAATTAGATGAGGCCATGAGTGTAGTAGATAAGTTTGGCACTGATGCAAGATCAATAAGCAGAACTCTAGAAAATATTAAGGATCCTGAGCAAGTTGAGAAAGCTGTACAAACAGAAAACGTAGAAAAATTTGTTGAAAGAAATAAACAGCTTAAAAATTAATTTCTTTTTTCCAATAATACCGATTATAAGAAATCAAATGCAGTGGAATAATAAATACATTTATCCAAAATCTACTAGATCAATATTTCAAGGTTCAAGACATTACTCAGTGAACCAAGAAAATCTTCCATCTGTAACTACTATTTTAAAAGCAACTGAATCTGATGAAAAAAAAGCAAAATTAGAAGAATGGAAAAAAAGAGTTGGTTATAAACAAGCAGAAGTTATTTCAAGAGAGGCAACTTCGCGCGGAAGCTCTATGCATGATTATTTAGAAAAATTTTTGCTCGGAAAATTGAATATGAATTTACTTGGAGATAACACTCGTGAAAAAATGATGGCTGATCAAATTATAGAAAATGGTTTAAGAGATAAATTAAGTGAGATTTGGGGTTGTGAAGCAACATTATATTATCCAGGAAAATATGCAGGTGCTGCAGACTGTATAGGTATTTACGAAAATAAAGAAACTATTATAGATTTTAAACAAAGCAATAAACCAAAAAAAGATGAATGGATTGATGATTATTATTTACAATGTGCAGCATATTCATTAGCTCACAATAAAGTTCATGGATCAAATATTACCCAAGCAGCAATCCTATTATGTACTAAAGACAATATTTTTCAAAGATTTATAGTTGAAGGTGAAAGATTAATAAATTATCAAAATCAATTTTTAGAAAAGGTTGAACAATTTTATTTACAAAGGATGTCAAATTGAATTATGTAGTTTGGGATATTGAGACAGACTCAGCACAACTTGATTGGGCCACTATGATTGAGATTGGAGCAATTCTATTGGATGAAAATTTCAATGAAAAAGAGAGATTTACAGCTAGATGCAGGATGCCTCAAGATCGAGTTCCATCTGCAACTGCCTTATGTATAAATAAATCAAATGTTGATTTAATTACAAAAGGCAACTTGAGCCATTACCAAATGATTGCTCAAGTAGAGAAAAAATTTCGTGAATGGTCACCTGCAACGTTCATGGGATTTAGCTCAGTTGGATTTGATGATGAAATTCTTAGGCGAGAGTTTTTTAAATCATTAAGAAAACCATATTTGATTAATACAGAAGGCAATTCAAGGCATGATGCATTAAACATGATCAAAGCAGCATTTGCTATTGATGAAAATATTATTAAAACTGAGCTCAATCCCAAAGGAAACAAATCTATGAAATTAGAGTCGCTAGCAAGGCTTAATGGCTTTGATTCCTCAGGGGCCCACGGAGCTCTTTTCGACACTGAATTAACTGTAAAGGTTCTGGGTTTATTAAAAAATAAGCAACCAGATCTGTGGCATGAATATTTAAAAACCAAAAGTAAAGTTGTAGTTGAAAATCTAATCAAACAAGAAAAAATGTTTACAATTAATGAAAATTTCTTTGGTAAAAACTATTTATTTTTAGTTGCTCCTCTGCACCCAAATTCATGCATGCACCCAGTTTATAAATGGGGACAAGTGGTAAATTTATCTGCAAATATTGAAGAACTTCAAAAACTTAATTATCAAGATTTAAAAAAAGAAATGAAAAAATCACCTCGTTTTTATAAAACAATTAAATCAAATAAAGCCCCTATAATTTTAGATAAAAGTTTAGGTTTAAAAGTAGATCCGTACAAAAAAATTGGAATTAATTTGTTAAACAAAAGAGCAGAATTAATGAAATCAAATGAAAAATTTTCTCAAGATATATGTAATATTTTAAAAGAAGCAGCAGAAGAAAAAATGGAAACAGCATCGCAAGAAGATGCTGAACCAGAGGAGACAATCTATTCTGGAGGTTTTGATACATTCAATAAAGATGTTCCATTATTTGAAAAATTTCATTCTTCAGAATGGAAAGAGCGATTGGCTTTATTAGATAAGTTTAAAGATGACAGATTAGTAACCTTTGGTCATAGTCTGATATATAATGAGGCTCCAGAAATTTTACCAAAAGAAATTCATACAAAAATTAAAAGAAGAATTGCATCTAGAATACTTAGTACGAACAAAGAGAAATGGTGGACAGTTTCAGCTTTTTATTCAGAGTGTGACGAAATTAGAGAAAATGACGACAAAATGTTCTCATTTAAAACAGTAGACGAAAAGCTTAAATTTCTTGATGGAATTAATGATTATGTCATGAATTTAGAGCAAAAATATTCTGATGCTTAGTTAATAAATCCAAAAAAGATTATTTTTGATCATTGAATATTAATCTGAATCAATTATATCCCTTATATGCTTATAGATTTCAAAGATGAAGATTTTGAAAATAAAATCAAAAATGAAGACGTATCAGTAATTCAATTTTCTGCAGCGTGGTGTGGTCCCTGTAAGGCTCTAAAACCTGTAATGGATAAATTATCAGATGAATACAAAGATAAAGCTGGTTTTTATTACGCAGATATAGAAGATGGTGGAATTAATACTGGAAGTGCCGCCGGCATTAGAGGAGTACCTACCGTAATTGTCTATAAAAAAGGTGTTGAAGTAGATAGAAAAGTAGGTGGTGTTCCCGAGGGACACATGAAGGAATTTTTAGAAAAAAATATCTAATTTAAATTCAGTACCTCGCCAGCCAGATACAAAGAACCAGTTATTAAAATCAAGTCATTTTTTTTTACTGGAATTGACTTGATTGCATCAAATATACTTTCTTTGTATTGAATATTTCCAAAGTTACTTAGCTTATTTTTTAAATCCTTTCCCCCAATTGAATTTGGTTGATTTGGAATATCTATAGTGGTCAAGGTAGTAATTTCCCTAAAGTAACTCATATATTCTTGATGATCTTTATTAGCCATCATTCCCAGAATGATATGTTTATTACAATTTAAACTCTTTAAGTATTCGTTTAAAACTTTCGCACCAAGGGGATTATGAGATCCATCTACTAATAATCTATTTTCTTCAACTAAATCTTTTAATTTTCCCTCAGTGATTTCTTGTAGTCTTGCAATACTTTCAATTTTTGTAATTCCATTCTGAATATGTTCATCATTTATATTGATTTCTTTGATTACTCTTAAAGTGGCAATTGCTGTTGAAATATTTTCTAATTGAAATTGGCCATTTACATTAGGCCTTGGAAGCTTGATCCCCCCAGACACATCTTCATAATAAAAAAAATTATTTTCACTATCTGAATAATTATAATCTTTATTAAAGAATAATTTATTTGATTTATTATTTTTTATTGTTTTTTCAATTTGTTCTGAGATTTCATTTAAACTTTGTTTTGCAACAATAATATTGGAATTTAGTAATTTTGATGTTTTTTCAAAAATAATTTTTTCTATAGTTTGTTCATTTTTAGGAAGCCAATCTAAATGATCTAAACCTATTGATGTTACAACACTTGCTAAATTTTGATTTAAAATATTTGTTGCATCAAATCTATGGAAAAGTCCTGTTTCAATTAAATTTATATTATTAGGGTATTCAGCTGACTTATAAAAATATGCAGCTGTTAAAATTTCAAAGAATGTAATTGGTTGATTATCATTAGCTTTTTCAACTTGTTCTAAAAGATTGGATAATTCATCATCATTAATCTCTTTATTATTAAATATGAAACGTTCATTAATCTTTTTAATATGTGGACTGGTATAGATATTACAATTATAATTTGCCTCCTTTAGAATTGCATACATTGCTTGAATTGTTGAGTATTTACCATTAGTACCAATTACAGAAATAACTTTAATTTTGTCTTGAGGATTATCTAATTTGCTACAAAGATTTAGTATTCGATCTAAACTTAGATCAATTTCTTTAGGATGCAGCTTTTGTAAGCGACTGACTATTGTCTGGAGTCTCATTTTCTTCAGTGCTTATAACAGAATTTTTCTTTAACAATATTGATAATAAAGTTCCAATTTTTTCTGTTAAATCTTTTCTCTCTACTATTAAATCAACAAATCCTGTTTTTTGGACATATTCACTCGTTTGAAAATTTTCAGGTAACTCCTCTTTGACTGTCCCTTGAATAACTCTCTTACCAGCAAATGCAATTAACGAACCTGGTTCAGCAATATGAATATCTCCAAGCATTGCATAGGAAGCGGTAATTCCTCCAGCTGTTGGATCAGTTATCAATACAATATATGGGAGGTTGTTATTCTTTAATTCATTAATAGCCAATGTTGTTCTAGTCATCTGAGATAGTGATATTAAACTTTCCATCATTCTCATTCCACCACCTGCACTTATACAAATAAATGGAGTTTGATTTTCTATAGCATGCTGAATACCATATAAAAAAGCCTCACCCTCAGCCGATGCCATTGATGCACCTAAAAAATCAAAGTCAGACGCAACAGCGGTAATTTTAATATTATGAATATTTCCACAAGCAACCATCATTCCACAATCAAGACCAGTTTTTTTACGCGCACTTTTTAATCTATCTTTATATGTTTTTGAGTCTGTCCACTCTAAAGGATCATCTTTAGGAATTGGTGTTTTAAAAACTTCGTAATTATCTTTTCCAAAAAGAACATCAAATCTTTGATTGGGCTTAATTCTATGGTGTTTATTGCAATCTGGACAAACCCATAAATTTTTTTCTAGATCTTTTTTTAAAATTGGGCCTTTACAACATGAAGTCCAATCACTTTTTGCTATCTCTTCTTTAGAGGCTCTTTTATGAATAGCAGTTTTTATTTTTTCACCTGCTTTAATTATTTTTGTAATCCAATTCATTTAATTTTATTTTTAAGTCTTTTAACAATACTAGTAACATTTATGACAGCATTTTGTCTCCTGTTAATAGAATTAGTTATTTCCTTACAAATTGCACTTCCAACAACCAAACCGTCAGCTTTTTTTAGTGATTTTATTGTTTTTTCAGTAATTCCAAATCCAATTACAACATTCTTAGATTTATTTTGGTTTTTAATTTTACTATATCTTTCCAATATTTTTTTAGGGGAGACTTTTAATTTGCCTCCTGTAGTAGAAAGCATACTTATATAATAAATCATATCGTGAGAGTCCTTGATTATCTTTTTTAACCTTATCTTAGATGTGGTAGGGGACACTAATTGAATAAAATTAATCCCCCTGTTTTTGCATTTAGAAGCAAAATTTTTGTTTTCTGGATATGGTAAATCTACAACAATTAACCCGTCAACTTTTGATTTTTTACATTTCTCTAAAAATTTATTTTCATTGTATTGAAAAATCATATTGTAGTAACCCATCAGAATAATAGGCTTATTTTTTTTTGTTTTTTTAAAATCTTTAGCTATTGAAAATACATCATTAATTTTAATGCCATTTTTAATGGCTCGATAAGCACTAGTTTGTATTTGACCACCATCTGCAATAGGTGTGTTGTGTGGAAAGCCTAATTCGCAAATGTCAGCATGATTAGAAATTGATTTTAATATTTCTAGGGATTTTTTTTTAGTATTGTCCCCAGCCACTGTGTAAGTAAGCAAAGCTGGTCTATTTTCACTTTTAGCATTTTGAAAAGCCTGATTAATTAAAGAACTCATGATTTTTTACTTAATCTTTCTCTTAAAATATCTCTATCTTTTTTTGCATCACCACATGAATTTACAATTATAATTGTATCTTTACTTAATTTAGGAGCAATTTTAATTGCTTCTGCAAATGCGTGACTTGGTTCCAAGCTTGGATTTAAATTTTCATATTTAGTTACCATTTGATGAGCATTTAATGCTTCTTCGTCAGTTGCATATGTGTATCTTGCTCTTTTAGTGTCCTTTAAAAAACAGTGCATAGGACTGACACCGGGATAGTCCAATCCAGCGCTTATAGATTCAGTATTATTTATTTGACCCTCTTTGTTTTGACATACATAAGAGGCAGCTCCATGCAATATTCCAATTTTAGCTTTACGGCTAAGAGGAGCTGCATGAAGTTTTGATTTTTTAGGTCCACCTGCTTCAACTCCAATTAATTCAATCTTTTTTTTATCATAGTCAATAAACTCACTCCAAAATCCATATGCCGAACTTCCACCTCCAACACAGTTAATTAATTTTATTTTATTAGGTATTCTTTTAAATTCTGATTTCAATTGCAGTTTTAATTCTCTTGAAATTTGTTCTGTACTCCAACCACAAATTTTAACAAATATATTTGGCCCAACAGTGCTTCCAACACACATATGAGTATTATCACAATTTGATACCCAATATCTCATACATTCACTTACAGCATCAACTAACGTTTGACTTCCAGAATAAACTGGAATTATTTCGGCTCCATTTTTTCTCATTGCATCACAGTTTGGTTTTTGTCTTTTAATATCCTTTGCACCCATAAATATTTTGCATTTTAGGCCAAATTTTTTAGCTGCCATACTTAACATTTTTCCTGCATAACCAGCTCCAGTATCTCCGACTATATTTTTTTTACCCATCGCCTTGCAAATAAGAGCATGAACAGTTGCATTATATATTTTGTGTGCACCCCCATTTGCTTCAGAAACAATTTTTGCCCAAATTTGAGCTCCATCTAATTGTTTTGTTAGATTGTCAAGTTTTACAAACGAGGTAGGAGATCCAATATAGTTTTTGAAATAATAATCTCTTTTTTTTAGAAATTTTTTATCTTTTCTTAGTTTTTTAAATTCATTTGTTAAATCATCTATTGGTTTTTTTAAAGTTTCAGGAATAAAACTTCCTCCGAATTTACCACCCCAAAAACCATGTTGATCATGCTGATCAATTAATGGAATTCCTCTCTTAAGTTTCATTTTGTACCTGTTTTATCTTATTCAAAAAAATATCTATTTTGGATTTATCTTTTACCCCAGAAGTCTCTAGACCCCCAGATATATCTATAATATCTGCTATTTTTTTATAATTTTCAAGATGGTCATTGATTTGTATATCGCCTGCTATCATTAATGGTTTGTTAATCTCTATTTTTTTAATAAGCCCATGATCAAAAGTCATACTCTTTTCATAACCTTTACTATCAAATAGGTAAATGTCAGTTACCTCAGAGTATAAATTGTATTTTTGAACATCATTTTCATCTTTAACAGTTAAAGCAGTAATAATCTTTTTATTATATCTTTCTTTTATTTTTTTTATTTCTTCAGGTGAACAGTCATATATTTGGTAATAATCAAAGGGGAGGTTTTTAATTTTTTCTAAAATTTCTTCATCAGGTTTAACCAGTACCGCTACAAAATTAGATTTCTTTTTATCTAAAGATAATAGTTTATTTAATTTTTCAATTTTAACATATCTTGGGCTTTTTTGATAATTGCAAATGAATCCAATAAATTGAGGTGGGTATTGATGGTTAATTATAAAATTAAGAGTATCAAGATCTGAGATCCCACAAATCTTACAACCTTTCATTAGTTTAAATGATTGATTAATGATTGAATGTTTTTTTTAATATTGCCTTTGGTAATTGGTCTTCCAATTACCAACCAATCACTTCCATTTTTATATGCCTGTTTAGGGGTTAAGACTCTTTTTTGATCATCTAATTTTGAATTAAATCTAATTCCAGGAGTTATAATTTCTTTCCTAAATACTTTTTTGACCACTTGCACTTCTTGTGCACTACAAACAATGGCATCTAATTTTGCTTTTTTTGCCAACTTAGCTTGATAATAAATTAATTTTTTAATATCTTTATTAAAACCAATTTCTTTAAGAGCTTTATTATCCAGAGATGTTAAAATTGTTACTCCTACTAATTTAGTTCTACCAGAAGCTTGCTTAGCAGCTTTTAATGCCTCCAGTCCTGAACTAATATGTATAGTACAATAATTAAATTTTAAATCTTTAATTGCTTTTATAGCCGAAGAACAAGTATTTGGGATATCTGAAAATTTATAATCTCCAAAAGTTATTTGATTTTTTAATTTTGAAACAAACTTTCTACCATTTTTTGAATTCAAAAACTCCAATCCAAACTTGTAACCTATTTTTAATTTAGAAGTTTTTGATTTTTTTATTATTTCTCTAATTTTAAGAATATTTGTGCTATCACAAGCTATGAATATTTTATTCTTCTTCATTGTTTAATTTATTAAACAAGTCTTTTGACATTTTAAAGTGAATTGTTTTCTTTTCAGGGGTGTGAACTTTTTCACCATTTTTTGGGTTTCTTGAAATCCTTGCTTTTTGTTTGTTCGTTGAAAAAACCCCAAAACCTCTGAGCTCAACTCTTTCACCACGTCTTAATGTTCTTTTTATTTCCTTAAGAATAATTTCAGTGAATTTTTCAAGGTCTTTTTTTAAAAAATTTGGATAATTTTGAGAGAGTTGTTTTAAGAGCTTTGATTTTACAATAGCCAAATTAATCTTCTAAATTTAAATTACTCTTTTTCTTCATCTTTTTTCTTTAAATCTTCAGACAAAGACGAAAACGGAAGATTTTTTCCAGAACCTTCTGATCCATATTTTTCTAGAGCTTCTTTTTTTTCAATTTCTTCAAGAAGCTTAATACTCAAAGTTACTTTTCTTCTATTAAGATCTAATTCTGAAATTGCACAATCAATTCTTTCACCACCAGTGAATCTTGAAGGTCTTGCATCAGCTCCATTTATGGCAATTTGAGATTTTTTAATTTGAAAATCCATTTCACATCCTTCAGGTCTAACAATTAAACCTTTATTATCTGTAGATATTATTTTTACAGTTATAGTTTGATTTACTTTTTTGTTACTAAACCAATCAAACGGATCTGGTTGTGTTTGTCTTAATCCTACTCTAATTTTTTGTTCAGATGCTTTGATTTCTAGAACTTTTACTTTTAATTTGTCATTCTTTTTATATTTAGCCAGTTCCTCTTCGCCATTATTTAAGTATGTTAAATCATTACAGTGTAAGAAAGCGTCAATATCTAAATCTTCAACTTTGATAAAAAGAGAGTATTCATTTTTATTTACAACTTCCCCTTCAACAATTGTTCCCTCAGGAAATCTTTTCTCAAAGGTTTCAAATGGATTTTCTTGAGTTAGTCTGTGAGATATAGCCACTCTTCTTTTTTCTTTGTCTATCTCCGTTATTACACAATCAATTTCATCACCAATTTTAAACATTTTTTTTGCTGAAATATTTTTTTTAGTCCAGCTCAATTCACTTGAATGAAGCAAAGTTGTAAGTCCTGGTTCTAATTCACAAAAAGCTCCAAAATCCATAATTTTAACTACTTTAGCTTTATAATTTTTATTTAGTTCATAATTTTCAATGTGTTCAAAGGGATCTGGTGAAAGTTGTTTCACAGAACAACCAACTTGAAGTTTATCTTTATCTACAGATATAACTTTTAAATCGTGCTTCTCTCCAATATTAAAAACCTCATCAGGATGGTTTACTCTTGAATACGAAATTTCTTGTAAGTGTACTAAAACATCAAGTTCATTTTTTACATTAAAAAAACAACCAAATGAACTATAGCCTTTCACTTCAGCTCCTTTTATGATGTCTCCAACTTTATATTTCTCAATAATTTTTGCCTTATCTTCCTTTTTAAAAGAAGAAATAATTTCTCTTCGAGATACGCATGCATTTCCTCTTACTTTGTCCAATTTGATTAAAGCAAATTTTTGTGGTTCATTCATTAAATGACCTATATCTTTTAAGGGTTTATCACTTATTTGAGAGCCTGGTAAAAACATTAGAGAGCCTGTATCTATATGCTCAACTATACAACCACCTTTGCACTTAGAGGTAATTTTTCCCATAATTGGTTCATTTTTTTCATAAGCTTCAACTAATTTATCCCATCCTTTAATTTTTTGAGCTTTACTGGCAGAAACTAAAACCTCTCCATTTTTATCTTCAATTTTTTCTAATAAGACTGATATTTTCTCACCAACTTTGATTTTGTCTGTGAGCCCCATACTTTTTAATTCATTTATATCTAGGACTGGTTCACTTTTTAATCCTTCTACGAATAAAAAAACAAATTTCTCTGTAATTTTATTTATTTTTCCTTCAATAATTTTTCCTTCTTCGATATTTACTTTAGAAAATTGGCTGCTTAATAACTTTTCAAACTCTTGAGAGGCTGGGCTTGTTAAATCTTTATAAATTTCCATTAATTAGTTAAATTCCTTGTCTGTTTTTTAAAAACACGATCTTTTAGAGAAAATTATCATTTAAATCAATAGCAAATAGTTATTAAGAAATCTAAGTATATGTCGATTTTTATTGTTTTACCCTACTTTTAGATAAATTAAGTTGTAATTATCAAATATATTTAAATATTATCTCTTAATATTGTTTATTACATTCATGAAAGTAGGGAAAGAGGTTTTAATAGAGTCTTTATCATGAATAATCCATTTACCACCAAAAGCTAGTGCTGCAATAACACTTGTCATAAAAACTCTATGATCTTTTAGGAAATTTTTTATAATTATTTTTTTTTTTATTTTCAAATTTGGATTTCCAAAAATTTTGATAGAGTTTTTAGTGGTTATAGTTTTAATGCCCATATAATTTAAAATATTTGATCCCCATTTAAGCCTTGGACTTTCTTTTTGATTTAATTCTGACAAATCTTTAAAATAAGAATTCCCTTTTGCTTTAGCTGCGAGAAGAAAAATTATCAAAAACTCATCAATTGCGGAACTATTTAAATTTGAAGGACAATTTATTGACTTAATTTTTTTTGCACTTTTAACATGTATATCAGCAACCTTCTCCCCTTTATAAATTTTAATTTTTTTTAAAACTATTTTTATACCCATTAGCCTTAAAATTTTTAAAATACCTATTCTTGATGGGTTCACATTAACATTTGTAATAACCAACTTTGATTTTTTTGATAAAGCCGTAAGAGCAATAAAGAATGATGCTGAGCTTATGTCAGAAGGAATTTTATAATTAAATGGTTTGATTTTAGTTACACCATTTATTTTGATTATGTCATAACTCTTATTTTTTTTAATCTTAATTGGAATATTTAGATTTTTAAAAAGTAACTCACTATGATTTCTTGATTTTTTTGCTTTTATAATTGTTTCCCCTCTAGTGTTGATTGAAGCAAGCATTACTGCACTTTTACATTGAGCAGAACCTTTATTTTCTAAATATCTTATTGGCTTGGGTTTATCTGTTCCAAAAATTGTTACTGGGAGCTTACCAAAATTTGACTTAAACTTTGCTCCAAATTTTTGAAGTGGTTTTATTACCCTTTTGAAATCTCTCTTAGATAAACTTGCATCACCAATTATTTTAATTTCATTTTTGGAATGAATTAATAATCCCATAATTAATCTAGCAAGTGTTCCAGAGTTTCCTGTATTTAAAATAGTTTTTTTTCTAAAAGTGAATCTGTTTATTCCAAGACCATGAATTGTACACTTATTTTTTGACATACTAATTTTGACACCAAGTTTTTTTATACAATTTAAAGTATTTAAAACATCTTCAGATTTTAAAATATTGGTTGATGTAGATTTACCGGACGACTGTGATGCTAATAATGCCCATCTAATAGAAAGACTTTTGTCTCCCTCAATTTTAATTTTTTTATTAAATGGGCGTATAATATTTTTAATCTGGATTTTATTTGTCATAAAAAAGTCTTTTAATTAACATTAAATGAGTCGCCAAAGTAAGCATTTTTGGCTTCTGTATTGTTAATTAAATTTGACGGTGTTCCTTGAGCAATAACTTTTCCATTATTAATTATTGCTGCTACGTCGACACAATTTAACAAATCTCTAGCCTGATGATCGCATAAGATGATGGATATATGGTCATCACTCTGTAAATCTATAATTATTTTTTGAAGCATCTTGATAGTCATTACATCAAGTGCTGCAAATGGTTCATCTAACAAAAGTATTTCTGGACTTGAAATTAATGCCATTGAAATTACTAATTTTTTTTTTTGACCCCCTGAGAGCAAAATAGTTTTTATATCTCTAACATTATCTAATTCAAATTTTGAAATTAAAGTATTTATTTTTTCTTCCTGATATCTTTTATCCTTAATATTGATTTCTGCTACAGCTTTCAAATTTTGATAAACACTAAGACCATGAAAGTAACCTCCACTTTGTGGAACAAAACCTATTTTGAATTTTTGCGCTCTTATATAAACTGGGTATTTAGTTACATTATTATTGTCTATTATAATTGATCCAAAGTCAGGTTTTATTAAACCAGTGATTAAATTAAATATTGTTGATTTTCCAGCTCCATTTGGACCAAGCAATCCCAAAACTTGTCCCTTACTTAATCCTAAATCCAAGTTATCTAAAATAACCTTTTTTCCGAACTTAATAGATAACTTTTCAAGTTTCAAAATTTTTTTCTTATCTTTAAAAGAGATTATTCTGAATTTTTTTATGTTTGACATTAGTTGATTGATTTATAAAAAATATTCTTGTTATTACTATTCATAAATATATCAGTTTTCATAGTGAGCAAGTCTAACTTTATATTATCAGCCTCAAGAATCCCCGCAACTCCATTATATTTAACATTGTTTTTTATAAATACTAAGTTATTTTCTAAGTCTAAAATTAATTCATCAGCATAAATAAGATTATCCTCATATCTTATCTCGACATTATCCTCAAATTTTGTGTAATAGTTAAAATTGTTATATATCCCTCTTTCAGCATTAATAAAAAAAAGATAGTCAATATCGTTAGTTTTGTTATTCAATACTGCTTTTACTTCATTCATTAAAATCAATTCTTGACTACCTTCATAAGTAATTTCACTTGAAACAGAAGAGATCTTATATTTTTTTTGGTCTATAGTTGATATTTCATATTCTAAATTCTTTATAAAATTACTCTTTTTTTTATCCATAGATTCAGAAGGATTATTAATTACTGGGTTTTCAATTACTAAATTTTCAGATTCATCATGTTTTTTAAAATATGCATCATAAAACAAGGCTGATGATATAATTAAAGTTAAAAAGAGAGCTGATAAAATTACTCTTTTCATAATGATTATTTCAAAAATTTCAAAATATGATGGATGTGAATAACCCCAATTATTTTGTTTTTATTTTTTTTATTGTACACACAAACACTAGTAATTTTTCTAAGATTCATTTTTACTATAATATCTGTTATCAGTGCGTTATCTTCAACTAGGAATGGTTTTTTTGTCATAACACTTTTAATTTTTTTTTTCTCTACATTAACATTTTTCTGTAAAGATCTTTTTAGGTCACCATCAGTAAAAATACCTTTATTAAACCCTTGATTATTAATAATTACTATAAAGCCAAGTTTTTTTTGATTTAAAGTTACTAAAGCACTTTTTATAGTTTCATTTTCGTTAACAAAAGGTATCTTATTTTTAGTGAGCATTAAGTCTGATGCTGTCTTTAATTTATTTGCCAAATTACCAGAGGGATGAAATTTTTTAAAATCTAACTTACTAAAATTTTTTATTCTCATTAAAGCTATTGAAAGTGCGTCACCTAAAGACAATTGAGTTGTTGTGCTAGATGTTGGAACTATACCAAAACCAGATTCAATAACTTGAGGAAGTAGTAACTTAATGTTTGCTGACTTATATAAATATGACTTTTTATTTGAAATAATTCCAATCAAAGTAATTCGGTTGGTTTTTGCATATCTTATTATATTTTTCAATTCTTCAGTATTACCTGAGTGGCTAATTAATATTAGAATATCTTTTTTTGAAATTCTTCCCAAATCTCCATGCGAACAATCGCTGGCAGAAATGGTAAATGATGGGGTACCAACTGAAGATAAAGTTGCTGATATTTTTGATGCAATCTTTCCACTTTTACCTACTCCACAAATAATTACTTTTGACTTACATTTACTGATAGCATTAACAGCATCTTGAAATGAATTATCAATTGAATTTTTTAATTTTTTTAATGCTTTAATTTGAAGATCAATTACTTCTCTTCCAATATTTTTGATATCATTTGACATAATTTTCTAATGAGACCAGATATCATCCTTAAATGAGGCCAAATCAAGATCAACTCTTATTTTCAAAAATTCTAAACAATTTTTGTAAAGTTCAATTCTTTTTTCTCTCTCTAGAATACTAATTAATTCACCGTGAATTTTGTGAAGATATATTACATCATTTGCACAATATTTAAGCTGTGCTGGAGTTAATTCTCCTCCAAAATCAGAGTTTTGAAATTGTTTGCTGATATCAATATTTATAAATTCTTTAATTAGTGTTTTTAAGGAATGGTTATCTGAGTACGATCTTGCTAATTTAGATGCAATTTTTGTATCTAAGACATTATTAGTATCTGTTTTTAAATAGAATTTAATATGAGCCATATCAGCTCTTCCATAATGAAAAATCTTAGTGATATCTTGATCTGATAATATTTTAACTAAATTAGGTGCATTATAATTAGATCTATCTAGTTGAACTATATGAGCATCTAAATTACCTGTTGATATTTGTATCAAACACAACGGGTCTCTTCTAACATTTAATCCCATAAATTCACCATCAACTGCTATTACGTTGCCTAATTTTATATCATCTGGTAAATCACTTTTGTGAAGTTTAATATCAATATTCATTTTTAAATATATATATATGAAACCTAAAAATTGTCTAATTTTCGGTGGAAGTGGTCAAATAGGTAGACACTTAATCAGAAAATTAACAAAAAATAATATTAAAGTTACCGTGGTAACTAGAAATATACATCAAAAAAGTTATATTATCAAAACCCAGGGAAATGCTGGATATATTGATGTTGTTGAAGCTAATATTTATGATGAAAATAAAATAAGAGATTTATTTTCAAAATCAGATTATTGTATAAATTTGATAGGGATTTTATTTGAGAAAAAAAAAGGAAATACCTTTTACAATATTCACACCTTGTTTCCATCATTACTTTCTAAATTAGCGAAAGAATTCAAATTAAAAAATTTTATTCATGTCTCAGCTCTTGGGATAAACGAAGCAGTAGACAGTAATTACGCGAAAAGTAAACTGAGTGGTGAAAAAAACATCTTAAATAATTTTCAAATTTCAACTATACTTAGACCATCAATTGTATATTCAAGTGATGATAATTTCACAACATCTTTTATGACATTGCTAAACAGGCTCCCTGTTTTTCCATTATATTATTCTGGAAAAACAAAATTTACACCTATTCATTGTTCAGATTTAACTGATGTAATTTTTGGTGTAATTTCTAAAAATATTAATTCAAAAATAATCGAATGTGTTGGACCTGAAGTAATTAATTTTAAAGAAATAATTGAAAGACTTTTAAATTTGATTAATAAAAAAAGATTACTACTTCCAATGCCTTTACCTTTAGCTTCTTTGACAGCAAAAATATTTGAGTTATTACCAAATCCCATACTAACCCAAGATCAACTACGATTGCTCAAATACAACAATGTTTTATCTGGAAAATATAAAAGTAATTCTGAAATTGGAATTCCGAGTAAAAGATTTTTTAATGTGGAAGTACAAAAATATGCCTACATGTGGCGAGAAGGTGGGCAATTTTCTACTGAGAGATATTTAAATACTAAAGATAATATCAAAATCTAATTAAGCAGATTGTATTTTTTTTTCAATAAATTCTGGGACTTGCTCTTTATCTTTATCAGTATCATCATCTTTTTTACCTTTGGGTTGATATGCATAAAGTAAATGTAATTTACAATATGAAAAATCTTTTAAAGATGATCTACCACAAAAGTAAAAATTTTTTTCATCTGGATGACCAATAGGCCATTTACATGAATTTTCATCTAATTCTTCTAATTGCTTAGGGTTTTCTGGTTCAAAATCTTTTTCAATAATTAAAGATTTAAATTTACTTTTTCGTCCTCTCCTTGATTGAATCTTATTTTCTTCTAAATTCTTATTGAAATTTTTACTTGATGAAGCTGCTCTAGTTTTTATTTTTGCAGATAAATTTAATCTATGAGCTTTACCGATCACCGCATTTCTACTAATCCCACCAATTATTTCAGCAATTTGGCTTGCAGTATTCCCTTTGCCCCATAACTCTTTTAATTTTGATACTTTTTTGTCTGTCCAACTCATTTTTAACTATATTATGTATATGTTTATGTTAAAAACACAATATAGTGTTATAAAACATCTTAAAACAAGAGATTTTTAACACTTATTAACAAATTAAATTATTAATTTAGTTTATTTTTCAATCGAAAATTGAATCTATTTTATTTAATTTTAATCAATTTAGTAATAATTAATTTTAAATAATGAGCTTTCTTGTAAAAAATTATAATCGAAAAAAAATTGCTTTTAGCAAAGGTAAAGGCAGTTATTTAATTTCAACTAAAGGTGAAAAGTACTTAGATTTTGTTCAGGGTATTGCTGTAAATTCACTAGGTCATGCACATCCAAAGCTTATTAAGACTTTAAGCAATCAATCAAAAAAAGTTTGGCATGTATCTAATGCATTTATTATTCCAGAAGGTGAAAGATTAGCAAAAAAGATAGTTCGAAATACATTCGCTGATTTTGTTATGTTTCAAAATAGTGGTGCAGAGGCTACAGAGGCAGCAATTAAAGCTGCAAGAAGATATTTTTATTCTATAGGAAAGCAAAATAAAAACAGAGTTATATGTATAAAAAATTCTTTTCATGGAAGAACAATAGCTGCAATTTATGCAAGTGGATCTAAAAAAATGACTGAAGGTTTTGGCCCCAAAGTTAATGGTTTCGATCACTTTAAATTTGGGGATCATAAATCTTTGAAAAGACTAATAAATAAAGATACAGCAGCAGTAATGGTTGAAACAATTATGGGCGAAGGCGGCATTAAGATTATACCAGACTGGTGTTTAAAAGGCATTAGAAAATTATGTAATAAAAAAAATGTTTTGTTAATTCTAGATGAGGTTCAATGTGGGATAGGTAGATCTGGAGATTTTTTTGCTTTTGAGAAATCAAAAGTAAAACCAGACATTGTTCCAATTGCAAAAGGTATTGGTGGTGGATTTCCAATTGGCGCTGTACTAATGAATAAAAAAGTTGCATCAGGAATGGTGGCTGGTACACATGGCTCGACCTTTGGTGGGAATCCTCTTGCAATGCAAATAGGCAATGCTGTTTTTGATATAATTTCTAAGAAAAGTTTTTTAAATAATATAAAGAAAAATTCTAAATATTTTTTGAATCAATTAAAAAAAATTAAACAAGCTTACCCAAATATTATTAAAGAGGTTAGAGGAAGAGGATTTTTAATTGGATTGCAACTTTATAAAGATCAATCGGATTTTATCAAAAAGTTAATGGATAACAGATTATTAACCATAAGAGCAGCTGAAAATGTTGTAAGAATTTTACCACCTCTGAATGTTAAAAAATCAGAGCTTGATTTAGCATTGAGAATAATAAAAAAAGTTTGTTCTAATTATTAAATAAATGAAACACTTTATTCATCTGAAAGATATTCCCGCTAAAGATCTAAGAAAGATATTAATTGATGCAAAAAAAAGAAAAAAAAAAAGATTCAAACTAAGCACCTTGCAACTCGATAAAGATATGCCTTTAAAAGGTAAATTTTTAATACAAATGTTTGAAAAACCAAGTTTACGAACAAGATTAAGCTTTTATTTGGCTATAAAACAATTAGGTGGTGGAACAATTACATTGAGATCAAATGAATTACATTTGGGTGAAGGTGGAGAATCTCTTGAAGACACAGCAAAAATTTTATCAACTTATGCAGATGGTTTCATACTCCGGACTGACAAAGATGATAAAGTTGATAATTTTAAAAAACATTTATCTATCCCAATTATTAATGGTCTATCCCCGTCGTCTCATCCCACACAAGTTTTGTCAGACATGTTTACAGTCGAGGAAATTAAAAAGAAACCAATTTCAAAATTAATTATCACTTGGATAGGTGACTCTAATAATGTTCTTAATAGTTTGTTAGCAGCATCAGTTAAATTTTCTTTTAAATTAAACATTGGTTGTCCTAAAAAATATCAACCTAAAAAACATGTTTTAAACTGGGCCCAAAGTCAAAATAAAAAAATTTATGTTTTTAATAATGTAAAAAAAGCTGTAATGAATGCAGATGTTATATTTTCAGATAAAGTTATATCTCTTAATGATAAAGTTAATAAAAAAAACAAATTAAAAGATTTTAAGAAATTTAAAATTAATAAAAATCTTATGAGTTATGCAAAAAAAGATTGTACTTTTTTACATTGTTTACCACGAGGCTCAGAGGTCGATGATACCGTTTTTAGAAGCAAGAGCTCAAAAGTTTGGCTCCAAGCTTTGAACAGAGTACATGTACAAAAAAGTATTCTGTTATATTGTTTTGGTAAATTAGGGTAATTGAATAGGGCTATCTGAATTTTGATTAAGATATTTTATAACTGAAGCTCTATCTTTTTCTTTTCTCAATCCGGCAAAGGCCATTTTAGTTCCTTTAATCCATTTAGCTGGTTTGATTAAGTAACCATTTAATTCCTCAATCGTCCATTCTTTATTATATTCTGAAAGAGCTTTTGAATATTTATAATCGCTTATTGATCCTACTTTTCTACCAACAACATTATATAAAGCTGGCCCGATATTATTTTTGCCTCCTTTGATAATTGAGTGACAAGCCGCACATTTTTTAAAAACTTTTTCTCCAGTAGATATATCTCCCATTGCCATTAGTGCAGCAATATCAATTTTTTCCTCAGGCACATCTGATGCTGGTTGTGAGTTATTTGCAGAAACCTGCTCGACTTCCACCACGTATCCTGGTTTCTCAGGTTTTTCTACATAAAATATAACACTAGAAAGTTTGCCAATTCCAATAATAAGAAGAGCAACCAAAAGTATTGCAGCAATTATTTTATTAATTTCAAATGAATCCATTTTTGTTAAAAATTTATAATGAAGCTATAACACTAAAATTTCAAAATTCCTTACATTTTACTGTACAATTTTGCCCCTATTTATAATCTGATTAAATATAAATAAACCATGAAAACATTAATAATTATACCATCTAGAATGTCAGCAACTAGGTTACCAGGCAAACCATTGCTCAAAATAAATGGAAAATCAATTATTTCTCATGTTTTTAAAAGAGCAGAGAGTGCAAAAATAGGCGAGGTGATAGTAGCAGCAGAAGATCAAGAAATAGTAAATGATGTGAAAGAAAATGGTGGAAATGCTATTTTAACCTCTAAAAATCATAAAACAGGAACAGATAGAGTATTTGAGGCGCTTAATTTATTAAATCAAAAAGATATCGATTTAATAATGAACGTTCAAGGTGATGAGCCAGATATTGATATTAATGATATCAGAAGTTTAAACTCTAAGATGAAATTAAATAAAGCAAAAATTGGGACTTTGGCGGCAAAAATTCAAAATGATGATATGTATTCCAATCAAAATTTTGTTAAAGTTAAAATTAAAGAGTCTTTTAATCAAAATTCTTTTCCACAGGCAGAAAATTTTATGAGAGTTATTAATAGTCCAGAAAATAATAATATATACCATCACATGGGTATTTATTGTTATGACAGAGAAACTTTAAAAAAATTTGTTTCATTTAAACAGTCAAAAAATGAATTAGAAAAAAAACTAGAACAATTGAGAGCCTTAGATAATAATATAGATATTAATGTAGCTCTTGCTAATAAATCACCAGTAGGTGTAGACACTGAGGAAGATTATCTAGCTATAAAAAAAATAATGAAATATAAGTGATAATGAAAAAAATTTATTTTCAAGGAACTTATGGCGCATATTCTCATTTAGCATCTTTAGCAATTGATCATGACGCAGAAATTATTCCTTGTAAAACTTTTGATGAATGTTTTTTAAAAGCATCTAAAGAAAAAAATTCAAAAATTGTAATCCCAGAGTCTAATAGGATTACAGGTAATATTGGAATTGAATATCTAATTTTTGAATATCGTTTAAATATTTATTCTGAGTATTTCCAAAAAATAGAACATAATTTATTAGGTCAGCGAGATGCAAAATTAACTGATATAAAAAATGTATATTCTCATGCACAAGCATTGTCTCAGTGTTCAAAATTTATAAAAAAAAATAACTTAATTGAACATGTTAGGGCTGATACAGCTGGTTCTGCAGAAATGATTTCAAAAAACAAAAAAAAAGATGAAGCAGCAATAGCCTCAACTTTAAGCGCTGAAACTTACGGATTAGAAATATTAAAAAAAAATATCGAAAATGAGTCTGGAAATTTAACAAGATTTTTAGTTATGGGTAAAGATTTAATACAGCCCGAATTAAGAGATAAAAAATATATAACATCTTTTTTATTTAAATTAAAAAGTAAACCAGCTGCGCTTTATCAATCTTTGGGAGGTTTTGCTATTAATGGGGTAAATCTAACTAAATTACAAAGTTATCCTGAAAAAAATTCTTTCGATTCTTTCTTTTTTTTGTGTGATCTTGATGGTCATATCGAAGAAGAAAAAGTTCAAAAATCACTTGAGGAGCTAGGTCTTCATTGTCAAGATTTTCATGTTCTAGGTGTTTTTGAGGCAGATCCTATTAGAGAAAAAAAATTATAATCTTTTCTTGTAGATTAGAAAACAATACTGCTATAATAGTTTTGGAGGCTAGAGGTGGATGCTGCTTGAACCCGACCAGATCTTAACAGAAGCAGTCGTAGAGACAGTTATTCAGGTTCTAGTCTCCTAAAAATTATTAAATGAATATAAATACTAAAATTTTAGCTCTTAAATATAGACCGCAGACATTTGGTGATCTTATTGGTCAAGAAGTAGTGACAGAGACAATTTTGAACTCAATTAAGTCAAATAAAGTACCAAATGCTTATCTTTTTACTGGAATAAGAGGAATAGGAAAAACAACAATCGCAAGAATTGTTGCAAAGTCACTTAACTGTTTAAAAGGAGTAGAAAAATTATGCAAAGAAAATTTATGTGAAAATTGTGAAGCTATAGCAGGCTCTAGACATATTGATGTTCTTGAAATGGATGCTGCAAGTAAAACAGGCGTGGATGATGTTAGAGATTTGATCGAATTTTCAAGATATGGACCAACTTCATCTAGATATAAAATTTTCATTATTGATGAAGTTCATATGTTAAGTAAACAAGCTTTTAATGCATTGTTAAAAACTCTTGAGGAGCCTCCAGAATATTTAAAATTTATATTTGCCACAACAGAAATTAAAAAAATTCCAATTACAGTTGTGTCTAGATGTCAAAGATTTGATTTATCAAGAATAAAGTCAAATGAACTATTTCATTTTATAAAAAATGTAAAAGATAAAGAAAATGGCAAAGTAACAGATGAGGCTCTAAAGCTTATAGTAAAAATTTCAGAAGGATCTGTCAGAGATGCACTTTCTCTTCTTGATAGAGCACTAATAAGTTTAGACGATCAAAAAGAACTAGATTTAGATGCTGCTCAAAAAATATTTGGTTATTTTGATAAATCTCAATTAATAGATATGTTTGATTTGATTTTAAAAGGTAAAGAAAACGAAGTTATTAAAAATTATAGGAATATTTATGATCAAGGTGTTGAACCAAAAATATTTATCAACGACTTTTTGGAGATTTTATATTATTTTAAGAATATTAATTCACTCACACTAGAAAGTACTAATTTTTCATTGAATGATGAAGAATTTAATAAGATTAAAGAAATATCAAATAATATTGATAGTGAAGTATTAATTTTATTTTGGCAGTTTACAATTCAAACGCTGAGTGAATTGGATGTTGTTTCAAATCAACATCTGTCAATAGAAATGTTTTTATTAAGATTAATTCATTTAATGGGTTTTAAACTTAAAGAAGAAAGTTCAAATCATAATGTCAAAATGACAAGAAAAAAAAATGATACTCAGACTGAAACATCATCACAAGTAATGAATAAGGAGTCCATTAATCAAATTAAAAATGTTTCTCAAGAAAAAAAAATTAAATCACAACCAAATATTGACTCTAAGGTTTCAAGTGAAGTAACTATAAAATCATTTAATGAATTGGTAGAATTTTGTACTCAAAAAAAAGAAATGAAGCTTAAATATGAACTTGAAAAAAATGTAAATTTAGTGAAATTTGAAAGGGGTATAATTGAAATTTCATTTAATGAAAACCTTGATAAAGATTTTGTAAAAGATTTATCAACAAAGTTATCTGAATGGACCAATCAAAGATGGATTATAAGTTTTAGTAAAAACCAGGGAGAAATGTCAATTAAGGATAAAGAAAAAAATAAACAAAAAGAGTTAATTGAAACAGCAAAAAAATCTAATTTATATAAAAATGTGTTAGATCATTTTCCCGATGCTGAACTAATTGATGTTGAACTATTACAAAAAGACGATGATCAATGACAGATTTTTCTAAAATAATCGAAAAAGCAAAAGAATTAGAGGCAAAAATGAAAGAGAGCCAAGAAAAAATTAAAAATATTAGAGTTGAGGGAATTTCTGGATCTAATTCTGTCAAAGTAATATTAGATGGTGAAGGGGAAATGCAAAAAATTGAAATTTCAAATGAAATTCTAAAAGAAGAAAAATCTATTATTGAGGATTTAATTGTTGCAGCCCACAATAATGCTAAGTCTCAATTAAAGTCTAAAACAACTGAAGAAATTTCAAAAGCAACTGGTGGGCTAGGTATTCCTGGTTTTAAATGGCCATTATAGTTGATGCAAAATATTTCTGAAATCGAGGATTTAGTTAAATTAATTTCAAAATTACCTGGACTTGGTCCAAAATCAGCAAAAAGGATTGTATTAAAACTTATAAATAACAGAGATGAAATTATAAAGCCCATGGCTAACACTTTGGCACAAGTTTATAAAAATGTAACACGTTGTAATTCTTGTGGTTCGTTAAAATCAACAACAACAGGGTGTATCAATTGTGAAAATGTAAGAGAAAATTACAATAAAATTTGCGTTGTTGAAGATATAGCTGACCAATGGTCTATTGAAAACTCTAACGTTTTTAAAGGATATTTTCATATTCTTGGAGGAACTATTTCATCAGTAGGTCATAGAAAAGAAGATCTTTTAATAAATTCATTAGTTGAAAGAGTCAATAAAGATAAAATTGATGAAGTCATCTTGGCTACTAGTGCAACAGTCGAAGGACAAACTACAGCATATTATATTAAAGATAGTTTAAAAAAAACAAATGTAAAAATTACGAAATTAGCGCAAGGGTTACCTGTCGGAGGTGAAATTGAAAGTTTGGATGATGGTACTCTTTTTTCCGCATTTAAAAACAGATCAAATTTGAAATCTAATTCTGATTAATTTTTCTTTTTAATCTATTCAAATGTAAAAGTGGTTCAGTATAACCAGAAGGTTGTTCTTTACCTTTAAAAATTAAATCGCAAGCAGTTCTAAATGCCCTGGATCTATCAAAATCATCACTCATATTTATATATCTCACATCATTCTTATTCTGTTTATCAACAATTTTTGCCATCTCTTTCATAATTTCTAATACTTTATTTTTTGTAGTTATTCCGTGATGAATCCAATTTGCAATATGTTGTGACGAAATTCTTAATGTTGCTCTATCCTCCATTAGACCTATATTATTTAAATCAGGAACTTTTGAACAACCTACTCCTTGGTCTATCCATCGCACTACATATCCTAATAAAGTTTGCGCTGAGTTTGATATTTCTGTTTTTATTTCATCTTCAGACCAATTAGGTTTATTTGCAATTGGTATGTTTAAAAGATCATCTAATTTTGCTTGATCACGGTTTTTAATTTTTTGTTGTTCTTCGAAAATATTGATTTGATGATAGTGTAGAGCATGTAATGAAGCTGCCGTTGGGGAAGGCACCCAAGCACAGTTTGCACCAGATTTTAAATGATTTATTTTATCTTCCATCATTTCTTTCATTTTATCTGGCATTGCCCACATACCTTTTCCTATCTGAGCTTTTCCAGAAAAACCACATTTTAAACCTATATCAACATTATTATTTTCATATGCTGTAATCCATTTTGAAGATTTCATTTCTCCTTTTTTAATCATAGGTCCTGCTTCCATAGAGGTATGCATTTCATCACCAGTTCTATCTAAAAAACCTGTATTTATAAAAAAAACTCTATTTTTAAGACTTCTTATACATTCTTTCAAATTTGCTGAAGTCCTTCTTTCTTCATCCATTATTCCAATCTTACAAGTAAATTTTTTTAATCCTAGCAACTCTTCAACCTTAGAAAAAATTAAATTTGTAAACGAAGTTTCTTCTGGACCATGCATTTTTGGTTTAACTATATAAATTGAACCAGATCTAGAATTTCTTTTTTTTTGTAAATCATACAAAGCAGCAGTAGTTGTAAAAAATGCATCCATTATACCCTCAGGAATTTCGGTTCCATCTTTAAGTATGATAGATGGATTAGTCATTAGATGACCAACATTTCTTATCAGAAGCAAACTTCTTCCATGTAGTTTTAAACCTTTTCCATCTCTCGAAATATAACTTCTATCTGGATTTAATTTTCTTTCTAAATTCTTTCCATTTTTTTCAAATTGTATTTTTAAATTTCCTTTCATTAAACCTAACCAATTCCTATAACAAATAATTTTGTCCTCAGAGTCGACTGCTGCCACACTATCCTCGTTATCGCATATTGTTGAAATTGCAGACTCAGCTATAACATCACTTATCCCAGCAATATCATGTGCAGCACTAAAAGCTTTTGGGTTTATGATAATTTCAAAATGAAGTTTATTATTTTTAATTATTATAGCAGTAGGGTTGTCAACCTCACCTCTATGTCCTACAAATTTATCCTTATCTTTTAAAAAATATTCATAATCATCTTTTAAAATAATTAAATTTTTTTTTTCTACTTTTAAACCTGCAATATTTTTCCAGCTTGTACCATCTATAGGGATATGTTTATCAAAAAACTCTCTTACATATTTTATTACTTCTTGTCCTCTATTTGGATCATATCTTTCACTTCCACCTTCTTCTGATTCAATTATGTTTGTTCCATATAAACTATCGTATAAACTTACCCACCTTGCATTTGCAGCGTTAAGTGTATATCTCGCATTCATGACAGGTACTACTAATTGAGGTCCTGCAATACTAGCTATCTCTTCATCTACATTCTCTGTTTCAATATTAAAGTCTGGTCCTTCTTTTTTTAAATAACCAATTTCAATTAAAAATTCTTTATATTTTTCAATTTCAAATTGATTTTCTTTATTTTTTATATGCCAGCCATCAATTTTTTTTTGTAAATTTTCCCTAATTTCAATCAATTTTTTATTTATTGGGGCTAGTTCATGAGTGATTTTATCTAAACCTGACCAAAAATTTTCTGGTGAAATATCAGTACCCTTTAGCAATTCATCATTAACAAATGATAATAAATCTTCAGCAACTTTTAAATTATTAACATTTTTGTACGAAGTTGGCATGTTATAATATTTAAAACTCATATAAAACTAAGTCAAATAATTAATAGTAGCATCGACATTATGTTGTCACTTTTAATTTATATGACATAATTAATATCAATGAAAAATTATCTTAATTTTGAAGCAGATATAAAAACTTTAGAGGATGAACTTGATAAGTTAAAAGATCCTTACAACCAAGGGGGTCTTTCAGAGGTTGATACAAATCAAATTTCAAAAACTCAAGAGGAGCTTGATATAAAATTAAAAGAAATTTATTCGTCCCTCGATCCTTGGCAAACCACAATGGTTGCAAGACATGAAGATAGACCTAAGTCAAAATTTTTTATTGATAACTTATTTGAAGATTTTATTTCTTTAGAAGGTGATAGATATTATGGTGAAGATAAATCAGTTCTTACAGGATTTGCTAAATTTAATGGTCAATCAGTTTTAGTAATAGGTCAAGAGAAAGGTGAAAATTTAGAATCTAGAATTGAGAGAAATTTTGGAATGATGAGACCAGAAGGATATAGAAAGACAATTCGTTTAATGGAACTTGCAGATAAATTCAATATTCCAATTATATCATTTATTGATACGCCTGGTGCGTATCCTGGCGTTGGTGCAGAGGAGAGAGGTCAAGCTGAAGCAATAGCTAAATCAATTGAATGTTGTATGAAATTGAAAGTTCCAACATTAGCAATTGTAATTGGTGAAGGTGGGTCTGGAGGTGCAATTGCATTAGCCTCATCAAGTAAAGTCATTATGTTAGAGAATGCAATTTATTCAGTTATATCACCAGAAGGTTGTGCAACTATCTTATGGCGAGATCCAAAAAAAATGCTCGATGCAGCAAAGGCAATGAAGCTATCAGCAAAGGATCTTTTTGAACTAAAAATTATAGATGAAATTATACCTGAACCTTTAGGTGGAGCTCATAGAGATAAGAATTTGATTTTAAATAATGTAAGAAGATCAATCTCTAAAAATTTGAATCTTTTCAAAGAAATGTCAGTCGAGGAAATTTCTGATCAAAGAAAAAACAAATTCTTAAAAATAGGAAGAGATAAAGGGTTTATTAGTAATCCAGAAAATTTAAGCACATTAGATAATAAAAAAAATAATATTGATCAGTTTTTCAGTAAAAATAAAAATAACATCCTTTTTTTTGTAGGCTTAATATTTTTATTAACTTTTTTGGCAATATTTTTATTATAAAGCACCGCAACATTTTTTATATTTTTTGCCAGAGCCACAAAAACAAGGTTCATTTCTACTCATTTTCTTTCCAATATATTTTGGATCAATTTTTGCTGGATCATGAGATTGTTTGGTTTCCTCTGGGGTTTCTACAACTCTTAAATTCATTAAGACAGTCACATAATCAAGTTTTAATTTTTCGAGGAGATTTGAAAATAAATTAAATGCTTCTTTCTTATATTCAATTAAAGGATCTCTTTGACCGTATGATCTCAAACCCACTACTTGTCTTAATTGTTCTAAATATTGTATATGAGACTTCCAATTAAGATCGATTGATTGTAGCAAAATTCTTTTTTCAATTTCTCTAGATTGATTTTCACCTAGTTTTTTAATTCTTTCATCTCTATTACTATTAAAAAGTTTAAATATTCTTTTTTTAAATTCATCATCTTTTTGTGAAATAAGCTCTAAAAACTCTTTTTCCTCTAAACTTTTTCCCGTTAATGATTTAACCCTATTATCAAATTCATTACTTTTAGGATTGGCAATTTTTTTTATTTTAACTTTTATTAAATCATCAATAATTTCATTTAAAAAATTTTCTGAATAAGAAAAAATTTGATCGCTATTAATAGCGTCATTTCTTTGTGAAAAAATTACATGCCTTTGATCATTGAGAACATTATCAAATTTGATAAGTGTTTTTCTAATGTCAAAATTTCTAGCTTCAACTTTCTGTTGAGCCCTCTCTAGAGCTTTATTTATCCAAGGATGGTCAATACTTTCTCCATCTTTCAATCCAAGTTTTTGCAAAATATTATTCATAGATTCTGAACCAAATATTCTCATTAAATCGTCCTCGAGACTTACATAAAATATCGAGTTACCTTCATCACCTTGTCTACCAGACCTACCTCTTGCTTGATTATCAACTCTTCTTGACTCCATTCTTTCAGTTCCAATTACAAATAAACCTCCCAAGGACTTTATTTTATTTTTTTCTTTTTTTAATTCATTGTCAGGAATTGATCCTTTTTTTCCACCCAACTGAATGTCAACACCTCGACCAGAAATACTCGTAGTGATAATTACCGAACCCTCTTTACCTGCATTAGCAATTATTTCAGCTTCATTTGCATGATTTTTTGCATTTAGAACAACATGTTTAATATTTTCTTTTGACAATAATCTTGAGTAAATTTCAGATTTATTAATACTAGATGTAAAAATCAGTAAAGGTTGACCAGACTGATGACAGTCTTTTATCTTTTTAATTATTGCCTCATTTTTTTCTTCTTCAGTTCTAAATATTTGATCATTATAATCTTTACGTATCATTGGATTATTTGTTGGAATTACAACAACAGGTAAATTATAAATTTCGTAAAATTCTTCAGCCTCTGTAGCTGCTGTTCCGGTACAACCTGATATTTTTTTATAAAGTTTAAAATAATTCTGGTAGGTTATAGATGCTAGAGTTTGATTTTCAGCCTGAATTTCAATTTTTTCCTTAGCTTCTAAGGCTTGATGAAGACCATCTCCAAATCTTCTTCCTTCTAAAATTCTTCCGGTTAACTCGTCAATAATTTTTAGACTATTATCTTTAATAATATAGTCTTTACCTTTTTCAAATAAATGATTAGCTCTCAAAGCTTGATTTACATGATGTACTAATGCTAAATTTTCTGGGTCATAAAAATTATTGTTTTTAAGAACTCCAGCTTTTGAAAAAATTTTTTCAACATTATTAATGCCTTCATTTGTAAGCAATATATTTTTATCTTTTTCATCAATTTCATAATCATCTTTGTTCAGTTTTTTAATTAATTTGTCTATGGATAAATATTTAGTAGCCTTATCCTCTGCAGCTCCAGAAATAACCAAAGGTGTTCTTGCTTCATCAATTAAACAAGAGTCAATTTCATCAACAATTGAGTAATGATGATCTCTTTGAACTTTTTCATCATTTGAATATTTCATATTATCTCTAAGATAATCAAAACCAAGCTCACTGTTTGTTGCATATGTAATATCACAATTATAATTTTTCTTTCTTTCAAAATCATTTTGATCATTATTGATAAATCCCGATGTTAAGCCTAAGAAATTATAAATTTGACCCATCTCTTGAGAATCTCTTTTTGCAAGATAGTCATTGACGGTTACTACATGCACGCCTTTTTCCTCTAAGGCATTTAAATAAGCAGACAGTGCAATCGTTAAGGTTTTTCCTTCACCTGTCCTCATTTCTGCAATTTTGTTTTCGTGTAAAACTACACCACCAATCAGCTGAACATCGTAATGACGTTCATTTCGGGATCTTTTGGAAGCCTCTCTTACCAATGCGAAAGCAAACGGTAAAATTTGATTTAGATTTTCTCCATTTTTGATTCTATTTTTCAGTTCATTTGTTTTTTCTGGAAAACTCTTATCATCTAAGTTTTTATACTTTTCCTCTAATGCATTAATATTTTCAACGATTTTTGCAATTCTATCTAATTCTTTCTGGTTTCCAGATTTGATAAACTTGGAGATAAAGCTTAAAGGATTAAACATTGGTTTTGATATATAATTTAATTATAAGTTTAATATAACTATTAAATAACTATTTTAAATAGCATGGGAATTAATTTATCGAATTTTATCAATTCTAAATCAAAAAATCATAAAATGATTGATTTTCAAGATTTAGATCATTTAGATGGCTTATCTATTTCCACGTTAAGTGCAAATCTTTATAAAAATAAAAGAGATGATTTAGTTATGTTTTACTTTAGAGAGGGAGCAAACTTTGCTTCTGTTTATACCAAATCTAAAATATTATCTGAAAATATCAAATGGAACCTTGATCAAAAAGCCAAAAAAATATTTTCTTTAATTGTTAATACCAAAAATGCCAATTCATTTACAGGAGATCAGGGCTATAAAAGTATGCAAAGAATTGCTGAATCAGCCTCAAGAGAACTAACCGATAAACAAAAACAAGATGAAGATACACCTCGAAATATTAAGCCAAAGAATATAATATTTGGGTGTACTGGTACTATTGGTGAAATCTTCCCAGTTGAAAAAATAATTTCTCAGATTCCAGGATTAGTAAATAATATTAAGTATACACAAAATAAACTCATCTGGATGAAAGCTGCTCTTGGAATTATGACTACAGATACTAAACCTAAAATTGCTATGGATGAGTGTTATATAGGGAAAACTTTGATTAAAATTTATGGAATAGCCAAGGGTTCGGGCATGATACATCCAAATTTAGCTACAACTTTAGGTTATATTTTTACCGATGCAGATCTTTCTAATGATATTCTTAAAAAACTTTTAAAAAAAAATATAGAGTCAACGTTCAATGCAATAAGTTGTGATGGAGATACAAGTACAAATGATATGGTTTCTATTTTTTCTACTGGTAAATCAAAACATTTAAAAATTAAAGGTATTAATGATAATCAACTAAAAAATTTTGACCAATCTCTTAATAAAGTTTTATTAAATTTAGCAAAAAGAGTTGTGGCTGACGGAGAGGGTGCATCAAAATTTATTTCTATTAACATTAAGGATGCAAAAACTGAAATAGATGCAAAAAAAATTGCATTTTCAATAGGAAATTCTCCATTAGTAAAAACTGCAATCTATGGTGAGGATCCTAATTGGGGCAGAGTAATCATGGCAATTGGTAAATCTCAGGCAGCAATTAAAATTAATAAGTTGGCTATTAAATTTGGTAAAATTAATATTGTTCAAGATGGAAAGCTTCACCCTTCATACAATGAAGAGGAAACAGCTGAATATATGAAAAACACTGATATTGAAATTAATGTAAGAGTTGGAACTGGCAACAAAAATTTTACGGCTTATACAATGGATTTTACAAAAAAATATATAGAAATAAATGCTGATTATCGAAGTTAAGGATGTTGAATTTTTTAATTAAATTACCACATAAATAATATGATCAAGTATAGCCTAACATGTAAAAAATGTGATTTAACTTTTGAAAGTTGGTTTGCGAGCTCTAAAGAGTTTGAAAATTTAAAAAAAAGAAAATTCATGAGATGTCATAATTGTAATTCTTTAGATATAGAAAAAAGTTTAATGGCTCCTAATCTTATAAGTAAAAAATTTCGTGAAAAAAAAGACGAAAAAAAGATAAAAAAATATAATAAAATTAAAAAAACGATTACAGAGTATCAAAAATTCATAAAAAATAATTTTGAATATGTTGGGAATAACTTTGCTTATGAAGCAAGATCTATTCACTATAATAAAAAAAAAAAACAAAAAGGTATCTATGGTTCTGCGTCACAAGAAGAAGTTAAAGAGCTTAAAGAAGAAGGCATTGATGCTCAGGTTATACCTTGGATTGAGGACAAAAGTAATTAACTCTTAATAAATTTAGCAATATAATTAACTGATTTATCTTTACTAACTTTCCATTTATCAGTTAACATATTAAATTGCATCCCATCAACTCTGTCTAATTTAAGATTATTATGTTTAAGGATAGAAATTAGTTTGTCAGGTTTTAGGAATTTTTCCCATTCATGAGTACCAATTGGAAGCCATCTCAATATATATTCCGCACCAACTATTGCAAAAACATAAGATTTAAGAGTTTTGTTTAAAGTAGCTATGAACATAATTCCATTTTTTTTTAAAAGTTTGCTACAAGACTTTAAAAAAAAATTTACATCATTAACATGTTCTACAATTTCCATGTTTAAAATTACATCAAATTGATTTTTAACATTCAATTTTTCTGGGGATGTACAAATATAATTTATTTTAAGACCATTTTTTTTTGCATGAAGCTTGGCAACTTTAATATTTTTTTCAGATGCATCAATAGCTGTTACTTGAGCTCCAAGTCTGCACATTGGCTCAGATAATAAACCACCTCCACAACCTATATCTAAAATTTTTAAATTGATTAGAGGTGTTTTTTTTTGATTTAATTTAAAAGTTTCAATTATGTTATCTTTTATATAAGCAATTCTGATAGGGTTAAATTTATGCAATGGTTTAAATTTGCCTTTTGGATCCCACCATTCTTCAGCAATTTTTGAAAATTTTTCTATTTCTTTTTTATTAATTGTGTTATTTTTCATTTGTAAGTTGACTTTATAATCAACATGTATTTATTCAATAATTTTTAAATTTAAGTGAATATTTTACCATGAAAATTGTAGTATTAAAATTTGGAGGCACATCAGTTGGTTCAACAAAGAAGATTAAAAAAATTGCTGAAATAATTGCTGATTACAAGAAGAAAAATAATAAAGTTATTGTAATTTCATCAGCAATGAGTGGTGTGACAAATGAGTTAATAAGAAAATCTTTTGAAATAAGTAATAATTTTTCCAACTCAGAGTACGATGTTTTGGTTTCTTCTGGAGAACAAGTGGCCTGTTCATTAATTGCAGGAAGATTAATCCACAAAGGTTTTAGAGCCAGATCTTGGTTATCTTGGCAAATCCCAATTGTTACATTAGGGGAACATAAGAATTCAAGGATTACTCAAATTAATAAAAATAAAATTATTAGATATTTAAAAGAGGGAGGAATACCAATCATTACAGGATTTCAAGGAATTAATAATGAAAATAGAATTACTACCATTGGACGAGGAGGATCTGATGCAAGTGCCATTATGGTTGCAAAATTTTTTAAAGCTGAAAGATGTATAATTTATACTGATGTTGAAGGAGTATACACAACGGATCCAAATAAATTAAAAAGAGCAAAAAAAATTAAAGTAATTTCTTATGAAGAAATGTTAGAAATGGCTTCACTTGGCGCCAAGGTTATGCAGCCAATCTCAATACAAGACGCAAGATTAAATAGAATTGATATTGAGGTAAAATCATCATTTGTAAAAAAACCCGGAACATTAATTACAAAAAGGTCAAATATAATTAATAATAAAATTGTTACAGGAATATCGTCAACTCAAAACGACTCAAAAGTCTCACTTATCGGTGTGAAAGATAGACCTGGAGTAGCTGCTTCAATTTTTAAACCGTTATCTAAAAATCTAATAAATGTAGATATGGTAGTTCAAAATATTTCTGCTAATGGAAAGGAGACAGATTTAACATTTACAATAAAAGCAGAAGATTTGCATAAAACAAAAAAAATAATTCAAGAAAATAAAAATATTAATTATAGAAAGTTGATATTTGAAAAAGGCGTATCAAAGATTTCAATTATTGGAGTTGGTATGATTACAACACCTGGCGTTACATTTAGAATGTTTCAAACATTAGCAAACAAAAAAATTAACATACAAGTAATCTCAACTTCTGAAATAAAAATTTCAGTTTTAATTGATAAAAAAAATACTAAAAAGGCATTAATTGCACTTCATAAAGAATTTAAACTGGACATAAAATGAGCATAAGACCATTTAGAAATATCAAAAGAAAAAAAACAAAAGAAATTAATGTTGGTAAAGTCAAAGTTGGAGGAAACAATCCTATTTCAGTGCAATCGATGACTAATACTTTAACTACAGATATAAAAGCTACTATTAAACAAATTAATGAAATTCATAGTGAGGGAGCAGATATAGTTAGAGTTTCTTGTCCAGATGAGGCATCTTCCAAAGCTCTGAAAGAAATTATTAAACATGTAGATGTACCTATAGTTGCTGATATTCATTTTCATTATAAAAGAGCGATTGAAGCAGCAGCAAGTGGTGCTAGTTGTCTAAGAATAAATCCAGGGAATATTGGTAATATAAATAAAATTAAAGAAGTTGTACAAGCTGCTCGTGACAATAATTGTTCTATAAGAGTAGGTGTTAATGCTGGATCTTTAGAAAAAGACATTTTAGAGAAATACAAAGAACCGTGTCCAGAAGCATTAGTTGAAAGTGCTTTGAGGAATATAAAAATTCTAGAGGATGAAAACTTTAATAATTTAAAAATAAGTGTTAAATCCTCAGACGTTTTTTTATCAATAGAAGCCTATCGTCAGCTGTCAAGGGCTACTGATTATCCTTTGCATTTAGGTATTACAGAAGCAGGAGGTTTTGTACCTGGAAGTATAAAATCTTCTATTGGATTGGGTACATTACTTTTAGATGGAATAGGCGACACTATTAGAATTTCTTTATCCGACAACCCTGTAGAAGAAGTTAAAATTGGAAATGAGATATTAAAATCTCTTAATTTAAGAGAGAGAGGGGTAAAAATAATTTCTTGCCCATCGTGTGCAAGACAAGGGTTTCAAGTTATTGATACCGTTAAAGTTTTAGAAAAAAAACTTTCACATATTAAGGCACCAATTACTCTTTCTGTAATAGGATGTGTTGTTAATGGCCCTGGAGAAGCAGCAATGACTGATGTGGGAATAACAGGAGGTAAAAAAGGAAATAATATGCTTTATTTGTCAGGTATTCAGTCCGAAAAAGTTTTAACTGATAATATGATTGAAAAAATTGTAATTGAAGTTGAAAAAAAAGCCTTGGAATTAGAAAATAAATAAATGATTCCACTTAAAACAATCGAGGATTTAATTGGTAAACACTCGTTACTGGAAAAAGAACTATCTTCAGGATCGATAGATAAAAAAAATTTTGCTGAAAAATCTAAAGAATATTCTGATTTAAATGGAATAATCGATAATGCAAAAAAATATATTTCTTTTGAAAGAGAAAAATCAGAGCTTCAAAAAATTTTAGATGATAAGAGTTCAGATGATGAACTAAAAAAAATGGCCGAAAAAGAGTTAAGTGATCTTGTTGCTGAAAATGAAAGGAACGAAAAAAAATTAAAACTATTTTTATTACCAAAAGATGAAGCTGACAAAAAAGATGCAATTATTGAAATTAGAGCGGGAACAGGTGGATTAGAAGCAAGTTTATTTGCTGCAGATTTATTTAAAATGTACGAAAAAGTTAGCCATAAAAAAAAATGGTCTGTTGAGCTAATTTCGATTTCAAGAAGTGAGGCAGGTGGTTTGAAAGAAGTAATAGCCTCAATAAAAGGTACTAATATATATTCTACATTAAAATATGAGAGTGGAGTTCATAGAGTTCAAAGAGTTCCTGATACCGAAACTCAAGGAAGAGTACATACATCCGCAGCTACTGTTGCTGTTTTGCCTGAAGCAGAAGAGGTAGATCTAAAAATTAATGAGTCAGATCTAAGAATAGATGTATTTAGAGCAGGCGGACCGGGGGGACAATCTGTTAATACAACTGATAGTGCTGTTAGAATTACTCATATACCAACTGGACTTTCAGTTTCGCAACAAGATGAAAAATCTCAGCATAAGAATAAAGCTAAAGGAATGAAAATTTTGAGAGCACGACTTTATGAATTGGAAAGATCTAGAATTGATCAAGAAAGATCACAAGACAGAAAAAGTAAAATAGGAACAGGGGATAGATCGGAAAGGATTAGAACTTATAATTTTCCTCAAGGAAGAGTTACTGATCACAGAATAAACCTTACTCTTCATAAGTTAGAGGAGTTTTTAGAAGGTGAAGCTTTTGATGAAATGATCGAGACATTAACATTGCAAGCTCAAGAGGAAAGTTTAGGTAATCTTAATTAAATATGAAATTAGAGACAGCAATTAATAATGCATATGAATATTTAAAAAATTATAATATTAAATCTGCTTTGCTTGATAGTGAGTTATTAATGGCAAATGTTATTAACAAAAGTAGAGAATATATTATTTTAAATTTGAATGATGATATTAGCAAGAAAGATTTTAATACCTTTCAAAAGATGATAAATCAGCGATCAGAGGGTAAGCCAATAGCACATTTAATGCACAAAAAATTTTTTTGGAAGTATGAATTTTTTGTAAACAGACATGTATTGATTCCAAGACCAGATACAGAAATTATTATTGAGCAAGTTTTAAAGATTTATAAGAATAAAAATAAAATAAATTTTTTAGATATAGGTTCTGGATCAGGCTGTATTTTACTATCATTATTAAAGGAACGTAAAGATTTTACTGGTATAGGATTAGATATAAGTAGTCATGCTTTAAAAGTATGTAAAATAAATGCTTACAAATTAGGAGTTGGATCTCGAGCAAAGTTATATAATTCAGATATTGACAAATTCTCATTTGGGAAATATGATTTGATAATATCTAATCCTCCTTATATTAAAAATTTGGATTTAAAATATTTAGAGAAGGATGTTAGAAATTTTGAGCCTAAAGTAGCTCTTAACGGCGGATTAGATGGATTATCAGAAATCAGAAAGGTAATTAAAAAATCATCTGAACTGATTAAATTTGGTGGCAAATTAGTTTTAGAAATCGCCTATAACCAAAAACAAGAGGTTAAAAAATTATTAAAAAGAAATGGCTTTTATACAAACTCGGTAGTTAAAGATTTTGCAAAAAATGACCGATGTATTATCAGCACAAAAATAAAAGATTAATTATGGTTACATTTAGAAATAATAATAGAAGAAATAATTTTAGAAGAAATGATAGAAATTTTAAGACTAATGGCGATAGACCAAAATATGGTACAAATTTTTCTACAAACGAAAATTTTCAAAGAAAAATCCCAGGAAGGAACAATCATAATGCTCCAAAACTTATTGAAAAGTATAATAATTTAGCTAGAGAAGCTTTATCAAGTGGGGATAAAATTTTATCAGAAAACTATTTTCAGCATGCAGACCATTTTACACGAATATTAAAAGATCAAGAAAATTATAAAAAAGCTAAACATTCATCAATCGCTGAGGAAAATAAAGATTTAACAGACACAAATAAAATCAATGTTGAAATTAAAACAAATGAGTCTGAAAATAAAACTATTAACAAAAAAGAAGAAATAGTGGCTGAGGAAAAAGAAGCTAAAATTGTTGCAGCTAAATAATTAATTTATTCCTAATATCATCTCTGATTTTAAAACATCTAATTTAATTTTATTCGTTTCAAATACTATTCTTTCTTCACCTTTTAGAATTTTACCAGATGGAAGTTTTAATTTTTGAGAGTTTACTTTTTTTCCATTGACGATTACTTCATAGTGTAAATGTGGTCCAGTTGATTTTCCTGTTGAGCCAACATAGCCAATTGTTTGACCTTGTTTCACTCTAACACCTCTTTTAATTCCCTTAGCAAATTTTGACATATGAGCATAAACTGTTTGATATGTTGAGTTATGTTTTATCACTACACAATTTCCACCTCCACCACACCAGCCTGCTTTTTTTATAGTTCCAGATCCAGAGGCCATAATTGGTGTCCCTGTCGGTGCAGCAAAATCTGTACCTCTATGCATTTTATTAAATCCATCAATTGGATGTTTTCTCATTCCAAATGGAGAAGATAATCTTGCTCCATTGATAGGAGTTTTCATCAAAGCTTTTTTGATACTTTTTCCATCATTATCATAATGTCCAATACTTCCTTCTTTGTCAAAGAAATACAAAGAATTATCTTCTCCACTTAATATAAGATTAGCAAATAAAATATTACCTGTTTCTATTGTTTTTTTATTTTCGTCTACAAATGTTTCATACATGATTTGAAAGCGATCTTTTTTTCTGATGTCTCTTTGAAAGTCAACTTGAAAACCATAAATTGCAGCCAGTTCTATAATTATATTAGCAGGTATTTTTTTATCTGAAGCAGACTTATACAAACTTTGTAGAATTATATTTTCTTGGTAAATAATTTTTTTATCTAATTTAGTTAAAATAATTTCTTGATTAAAATTATCATCTTCATTTCTAGAAAGATATATTTTTTCTTTATTTGAAACTTGAAAAATAAAGTTTTTAATCTTATTGTCACTTTGATCGATAGTTAAATAAATTCTATGACTTGTATTCAGTTTGTTTAAGTTAATTTTTTCAGAAAGCTTATCTTTTAAATTTTGAATTTCTTTTTTATTTATGAAATATTGTTTTAAAATGTTATCAAATGTTTCTCCCTCTGCAATTTGATGTCTTACTTTTTTAAATTTTGGTTCTAATTTTTCAAAGAAATGATCCGTAGTTTTTTTTAAATAGAGGTTGTTAATAAGATTATTGTAATTAGTTTGATTTCTTTTTTTTTCGTAATTGTAATAACTTGTAAAGGTAGCAGTTATTATTAATAAAAATATTAGTGTTAAAATTTCATTTTTATTCTTAATTTTATATCTAAATTTTTTAAACATTTTTAGGTTTTGATTCTTGCAATTAATAGTTAAGTTCTAAAAAAAATCAAAAAAAACCCAATAAAATTAAGGCTTTTTTACAAATTTTTTATTTCTAAATGCTTGATTTCCCATAATTTTAGCCTATAAGCATCAAACTTTCTCAGTAAATTATTGTGATTACAATAAATTAATGAGTATTATTGGGCTTTTTTTGCCTAATTAGCTATTTAAAATGTAAAAATTTAAGAAGAGAAGTGTGGACGGTTAAGGTTACCAAAAATTTGTCGTACACACTTCAACATCATATAAATTTTATTCTTAGAATTTATATGGAAGCTAGTGTGCGCCGTTTTTAAACTTGAGAGTTTGATCATGGCTCAGAACGTACGCTGGCGGCACGCCTAACACATGCAAGTCGAACGAAGTAGCAATACTTAGTGGCAGACGGGTGAGTAACATGTAGGTATCTGCCCTTTGGCCTGGAATAACACGAGGAAACTTGTGCTAATACTGGATAAGTCTTTACGGAGAAAGCTTTATGCACCATTGGATGAGCCTGCACTTGATTAGTTTGTTGGTGGGGTAATGGCCTACCAAGACTTTGATCAATAGCTGATTTGAGAGGATGATCAGCCACATTGGGACTGAGACACGGCCCAAACTCCTACGGGAGGCAGCAGTGGGGAATCTTGCACAATGGAGGAAACTCTGATGCAGCGATGCCGCGTGAGTGAAGAAGGCCCTTGGGTTGTAAAGCTCTTTCGTCGGGGAAGAAAATGACTGTACCCGAATAAGAAGGTCCGGCTAACTTCGTGCCAGCAGCCGCGGTAATACGAAGGGACCTAGCGTAGTTCGGAATTACTGGGCTTAAAGAGTTCGTAGGTGGTTGAAAAAGTTGGTGGTGAAATCCCAGAGCTTAACTCTGGAACTGCCATCAAAACTTTTCAGCTAGAGTATGATAGAGGAAAGCAGAATTTCTAGTGTAGAGGTGAAATTCGTAGATATTAGAAAGAATACCAATTGCGAAGGCAGCTTTCTGGATCATTACTGACACTGAGGAACGAAAGCATGGGTAGCGAAGAGGATTAGATACCCTCGTAGTCCATGCCGTAAACGATGTGTGTTAGACGTTGGAAATTTATTTTCAGTGTCGCAGCGAAAGCGATAAACACACCGCCTGGGGAGTACGACCGCAAGGTTAAAACTCAAATGAATTGACGGGGACCCGCACAAGTAGTGGAGCATGTGGTTTAATTCGAAGATACGCGCAGAACCTTACCAACACTTGACATGTTCGTCGCGACTCTAAGAGATTAGAGTTTTCGGTTCGGCCGGACGAAACACAGGTGCTGCATGGCTGTCGTCAGCTCGTGTCGTGAGATGTTGGGTTAAGTCCCGCAACGAGCGCAACCCTCACTTTTAGTTGCCATCATTAAGTTGGGCACTCTGAAAGAACTGCCAGTGATAAGCTGGAGGAAGGTGGGGATGACGTCAAGTCCTCATGGCCCTTACGTGTTGGGCTACACACGTGCTACAATGGTATCTACAACAGGAAGCAAGACGGCGACGTCAAGCAAATCCTTAAAAGATACCTCAGTTCGGATTGCACTCTGCAACTCGAGTGCATGAAGCTGGAATTACTAGTAATCGTGGATCAGCGTGCCACGGTGAATGCGTTCCCGGGTCTTGTACACACCGCCCGTCACACCATGGGAGTTGGTTCTACCTTAAGGCAAGGTTTTAAACCCTTGACCACGGTATAGTCAGCGACTGGGGTGAAGTCGTAACAAGGTAGCCGTAGGGGAACCTGCGGCTGGATTACCTCCTTTCTAAGGATGAATGAAAGTAAAATTTCATTCTAAATAATATACAGGTAATGTTGACCGTCCTCATTTCTCTTCTTAAAGTAGTGTTTCTCTTGCATGGGGGCCGGTAGCTCAGTTGGTTAGAGCACACCCTTGATAAGGGTGGGGTCGAAAGTTCGAGTCTTTCTCGGCCCACCAATTTAAGATTAAGGGGGATTAGCTCAGCTGGGAGAGCGCCTGATTTGCATTCAGGAGGTCAGCGGTTCGATCCCGCTATCCTCCACCAAAACACTTAGTTATAAAAAATTGTAAATAATAATAATTAATATCAATATCTATATCCGAACATTAGTAATGTTATTAGCTAATGTTCAAAATAAAAATTTGATTCAACACAGAATTTTTTTCTGTGCATAAATCAAGCGTTTAAGGGCGTGTGGCGGATGCCTTGGCACTGAAAGCCGATGAAGGACGTGATATACTGCGATAAGTTTCGGGGAGCTGTATGTAAGTTTTGATCCGAAAATTTCCGAATGGGGAAACCCACCACTTTATGTGGTACTTTAAACTGAATACATAGGTTTAAAGAGACAACCTGGAGAACTGAAACATCTAAGTAACCAGAGGAAAATAAATCAATTGAGATTCCGTTAGTAGTGGCGAGCGAACGCGGACTAGGCCAGTAATTTTGTTAAAAAAATTTGAATAGTTTGGAAATGCTAACCATAGAGGGTGATAGTCCCGTATGAGTAATGTTTAACAAAATTCTTGAGTAAAGCGGGACACGTGAAATCCTGCTCGAATATAGGGGGACCACCCTCTAAGCCTAAATACTCTTCAGTGACCGATAGTGAACTAGTACCGTGAGGGAAAGGTGAAAAGAACCCCTATTAGGGGAGTGAAATAGAACCTGAAACCGCATGCCTACAATCAGTCGAAGCTCTTTTTAGAGTGACGGCGTACCTTTTGTATAATGGGTCAGTGACTTAATTTATAAAGCAAGCTTAAGCCATCTAGGTGTAGGCGCAGCGAAAGCAAGTCTTAATAGGGCGATCAGTTTTATGAATTAGACCCGAAAACGAATGAGCTTACCATGAGCAGGTTGAAAGTTGGGTAACACCAACCGGAGGACCGAACCAGTTGACGTTGAAAAGTCTTTGGATGACTTGTGGTAAGGGGTGAAAGGCCAACCAAATTCGTAGATAGCTGGTTTTCCGCGAAAACTATTTAGGTAGTGCGATGAATAAATAGACGTTTAGAGGTAGAGCACTAAATGGGCTAGGGGGAAGAGATTCTTACCAAACCTAATAAAACTCCGAATGCTAAACGTTGTTCTTCATCAGACAGACTGTGGGTGCTAAGGTCCATGGTCGAGAGGGAAAGAGCCCAGACCACCAGATAAGGTCCCCAAATTATGATTAAGTGTGAAAGGATGTGGAAATTCCTTAACAGCCGGGAGGTTGGCTTAGAAGCAGCCATCCTTTAAAGATAGCGTAACAGCTCACCGGTCTAATAGAGTTTCTGCGCCGAAGATGTAACGGGGCTAAAATCATATACCGAATCTGTGGGTTTATAAAATTTTCGAATTTTATAAGCGGTAGCGGAACGTTCTGTAAGCCTGTGAAGGAGTACCTGTGAGGGACTCTGGAGGTATCAGAAGTGCGAATGCTGACATAAGTAACGATAAAAGAAGTGAAAAACTTCTTCGCCGAAAATCCAAGGGTTTCTGCGCAAGGTTAATCCGCGCAGAGTTAGTCGGCACCTAAGGCGAGGGCGAAAGCCGTAGTCGATGGAAATAAGGTTAATATTCCTTAACCAGATGGTAGTGACGAATTTTGTAAGTTGTGAGTTCTTAATGGATTGAACTTGCCGCGAAAAGGTTCCAAGAAATAGCTCCATCATTAGACCGTACCCTAAACCGACACAGGTGGATTAATAGAGTATATTTAGGCGCTTGAGAGAATGATGTTGAAGGAACTCGGCAAAATGCTTCCGTAACTTCGGGATAAGGAAGACCCTCTTGTAGGCAACTATGAAAGGGTGGCACAAGCCAGGGAGAAGCGACTGTTTATCAAAAACACAGGGCTCTGCTAACACGTAAGTGGATGTATAGGGTCTGACGCCTGCCCGGTGCTGGAAGGTTAATGCGGTTGGTGCAAGCTAACTTCTGAAGCCCCAGTAAACGGCGGCCGTAACTATAACGGTCCTAAGGTAGCGAAATTCCTTGTCGGGTAAGTTCCGACCTGCATGAATGGCGTAACGATTTCTCCGCTGTCTCCAACATCAACTCAGTGAAATTGAATTCTCCGTGAAGATGCGGAGTTCGCGTAGTTAGACGGAAAGACCCCGTGCACCTTTACTGCAACTTTACATTGGTGTTAGGAAAAACATATTTAGTATAGGAGGGAGACATTGAAGCAAAAGCGTCAGCTTTTGTGGAGTCACCAGTGAAATACCTCTTTTGTTTTTCTTGATATCTAACTGATTGCCGTCATCCGGCATCAAGACATTGTATGGTGGGTAGTTTGACTGGGGCGGTCGCCTCCCAAATAGTAACGGAGGCGTGCGAAGGTAGGCTCAGAACGGTCAGAAATCGTTCGTAGAGTGCAATGGCATAAGCCTGCCTGACTGTGAGACTGACAAGTCGAGCAGAGACGAAAGTCGGTCATAGTGATCCGGTGGTTCTGAGTGGAAGGGCCATCGCTCAACGGATAAAAGGTACGCCGGGGATAACAGGCTGATACTGCCCAAGAGCTCATATCGACGGCAGTGTTTGGCACCTCGATGTCGGCTCATCACATCCTGGGGCTGGAGCAGGTCCCAAGGGTTTGGCTGTTCGCCAATTAAAGTGGTACGTGAGCTGGGTTCAGAACGTCGTGAGACAGTTCGGTCCCTATCTGCTATGCGTGTAGAAGAATTGAGAGGAGTTGACCCTAGTACGAGAGGACCGGGTTGAACATACCACTGGTGGACCGGTTGTAGCGCCAGCTGCAGTGCCGGGTAGCTAAGTATGGACGAGATAACTGCTGAAAGCATCTAAGCGGGAAACTCACCTCAAAACTAGTTCTTCCTATAGAGCCGTGGTAGACCACCACGTTGATAGGCTGGATGTGGAAGCGCAGTAATGCGTGCAGCTGACCAGTACTAATAGCTCAATTGGCTTGATTTATGCACTGAAAAAAATTTTAAAGATATTTATTAATTAAAAAAACTAAATGATTTTAATATCGCCAAATTCTTCGTTCTCTAAAAATTGGAATTCAATAAAAATTAAATCTAAATTTTTTGTTCCTGAAACTATTCGTTTCATTAATAAATATTTATATAAAATTGGATTTGTTGGAGCCATTTTAAATAGATATGATAATAGCATTACATTATATTCTGCATCAAAAGATAAAAAACTTTATAAAAATTATCCAAAAAACTCAAAGTTCATTAACTTTGGATCAGGAGGATTTAATCATCCTTTGTGGATAAATTATGATTTTCCAGGTCAATCAAGTTACTATAAAAAATTACAAGGAAAAGAAGAAATTGATTTTTATCCAATAAATTTATGCATAGATAATTTAAAAGTTCCTTTTGAAGATAATTCATGTGATTTAATTTACTGTTCACATACTTTAGAACATCTTGAGGAAGAAAAAGGTTTAAATTTTTTGAGAGAGTGTCAAAGAATTCTAAAGCCTAATGCTATAATGAGAATTGCACTGCCTAGTACAGAAAATAATTTTTATTATGCAAAATTAATCTATAATCAAGAAAAAATATCTCAAAAAATTAAAGACGAAGTAATTTTAGATTGTGCAAATAAATTATTTAGTGAAACAGAAAATTTACATAATGAACTTGTTATTAAAAAAGTAATTGAATCAGATTTTTCTATTAAAAATTTTATAGAAATCATAAGAAAAGAAAACAATTTGTCTTTAAAATTTAAAGATGAAAGTCCCGAACGTCATATTACTTATTATTCCCATGAAAAGTTAATTGATATTTCAAAAAAACTAAATTTTCAATTTTATACACCATTGTATAAAGGCAGTTCATTTGCAGAACCTTTTAAAAACTTAGAAGTATTTGATACTACAGAGCCACAATGGTCAATTTATGGAGAATTTATCAAATAATTAATTAATAATTTTATTTAATAAATTAAAATCTTGTTTTGTGTCCAAGTCTAAAGATTGACGTTCTTCCATTTCAAAAAAACCAATTTTGCCAAACAATCTATTTTTAAATTTGTAGAAACCTTTAGTGTTAAAAATAAATATAGCTCCATTTTCAAAAATTAAATCTTTCATATCTTGAGTTCTTTTCCTGTTTTTATAATCATAAGATAAACTTTTTAATTTTTTATGTTTGTTCCAAATAAATTTTTTTGATGAATAGCCACTAAAAAGAGAATCATATCTTTTTTTTTCAAATTGACTTTTTGCTAAAATGATATTTTTTATTGTTCTTAAAGGGCTTGTAGGTTGAAGCAAAATGATATTTTTTACTTTTGTATAATATTTTTTACCGAATTTACTTTGCAATGTATGTTCAATAACACTTTCCGTTGTTGCATTCGATCCTGATAATTTTTTTGGTCTAATTAAGAATTGCAAGTTATGTTTTTTTGCTAGACTTATAATTTTTTCATCGTCAGTGCTTACAATGATATTATCTTTCTGATTAGATCCAATTGCATGTTTAAAAGTATAAGTAATTAATTCTTTTTTATTTATTAATATGATATTTTTTCTTTTTACCCTTTTTGAATTTTTTCTAGCTGGAATAATAGTTAGATATTTAATCAAAAGTATTACCAATATTTTTGAGACAAAAACTTAATCTTCTCATCTTTAAGAAATTTCTTTTTTCCATCTCCTAAAATTTTATTTATCTTAGGAAGCATTTCTCCTATAACACTCATTCCATTTAATTCTAAAGAAGCTGATTGATCTGTTCCCCACATAGTTCTATCTATTGTAATATGTCTTTCGATGAACGTAGCACCTAATACAGCAGCATATAAACTTGGTGTAACTGATTTTTCATGACCAGAATATCCAACTTCACAATTAAATTTCTTTTTAAGTGTATTAATCATTCTTAAGTTTAAATTTTCTTCTTTTGCGGGGTAAGTAGAAACACAATGCATTAAAATAAATTTACACTTATTTTTTCTAAAAATTTTAACAGCTTTTTCAACATCCTTCATAGTTGACATTCCTGTGGAAATTAAAGTTGTTTTTTTTTGTTTTGATATAGCTTCTAACAATTTGGTGTTTTTTATCATAGCAGATGCGACTTTGTTGTATTTAAGTTTGTATTTATTTAAAAATTTAAGGCTATTTAAATCCCAAGCGCTAGCAAACCAATCAATATCAATTTCCTTACAAAATTTATTTATTTGATCAAAATTTTTCTCATTAAATTCAATTTTTTTTTTATAGTCTAAATAAGTAATATCGCCCCAAGGAGTATTTCTGATTTCATATTTTTTTTTATTTGGAGTTGAAACATCAGGGTTTCTTTTTTGAAATTTTACAGCATCAAAACCTCTTTTTTTAGCTTCACTTATTATTTTTTTTGCAACTTTAACATTACCGTTGTGGTTTATCCCGATTTCACCAATTAAATAAATTTTTTTCATATAACTATTTTGTCTGCAAAAAAGTAATTACATTTTTTTTTAATAAAAGCTATATAATTAATATTAATTTTAAATAATTTAATTATTATTAGTATTATGAAAATAAAAAATGAATTTCTTTTAAGCGGGAAACTCACCTCAAAACTAGTTCTTCCTATAGAGCCGTGGTAGACCACCACGTTGATAGGCTGGATGTGTAAGCGCAGTAATGCGTGCAGCTGACCAGTACTAATAGCTCAATTGGCTTGATTTATGCACTGAAAAAAATTTTTGTATCTATATATTGAATTAATTAAATAATTATTTCACGAAAATAAAAACAATTTGAAAATATTAATTATTTTTATTTGAGTTTTAATTCCAAATCCAATTTTTGAGTTTTCCAAATTTTTTTTTGTTTTAATTTCTTTGTTTTTAATTTTAAATTTATTTTTTATTCCTTGAAGCACCAATTCAACTAAGAAATATTTATTTGAAGAATTTTTTATAATCTTTTTTAAAGAACTTATCTTATAAAACTTCATTCCTGTCATTGGATCTTTAATTTTATGTTTCTTATAAAAAAAGTTTGAAAGAATTTTTTCAAGAAATCTGTTTTGAGATTTTCTATTACAAACCAAGATATCAAGATCTTCTTTTTTAAAAAATTTATATAAAGTATCAATTTTATTGATTGGGTGTTCAAAATCTGCATCTAATGTGCATAATGTTTGAAATTTGTTATTTATAATATATTTCATACCTTTTATTAGACTCTTTTCATAACCTAAGTTTTTGTTGTTTCTAATAAATTTGATTTTTTTTTTTTTTAGCAATGAGCTTGTTCCATCTGAGGAACAATCATCAACAATCAAAAAATTATAATTTTTTTTAATAATTTTTTTTAAATTGTGTATTTCATTATATGAGGGGATAAGTATAGCTAGCTTAGCCATTTTTTTTTGATTGCAACATTTTTTTTTATATTCTGTTTTAATTTTTTCCCAAAAAATTTATTTATATCAAACGGAGATATCGTATTTTTAATATAGGGTCTTAGGCAGATTACATCTTCTTTATTTAATTTTTCACCTTTTTTTAATTTTTTTAGGGTATAAACACCTCTTCTTTGGACAAAAAAAGATTCTTTTTCATTTTTTTCAATCTTTTTAATTTTACTGCCTAATGCTAATTCTAAACGTCTACTTTCATCAACCATTTTTTTCCACGAAGTTGGATTCATTGCAAATTTATGGTCAGGTCCATTTCGATTATTATTGTCAGTAAAATGTTTTTCAATCACTTTTGCACCCAATGATATTGCTCCAAGCACAGTTGTATGACCTTCGGTATGATCACTTAAACCAAGAATTACTTTTTTTCCAAAAATTCTTTTATAAGTTTTAAGAACATTTAAATTAATATATTTAAAATTCTCCTCACTATTTGTGTAATTAGTATTGCATTGCATGATTACTAGTTTCTTGTTTATTTTTAGAATTTTTTTACTTGCAGAGATTACATCTTTTAATGATGATGCTCCTGTTGCTAAAAAAACTGGTTTCTTTTTTTTTGCAATATTGATTAATGCTTGTTTCCAAGTTATATCTCCGGAGCCTATTTTATAGGCTGGTATAAGCTTATTAACATCTTCTATATAATCTAAATCATAAGGTGAAGTTAAAAAATGAATTTTATTTTTTTTACACTCTTTTTTTAATATCTCATTCCAAGAAATATTAATGCTAGCTTTTTTATAAACATTAAATATTGATGATTTCCATTTTGCTTGATGAGCACTTTTTTTTTGTTTATCAAACGTTTCCTTATTGACAATAGTTTCAGCCTTGAAATGTTGAAATTTTGCAGCATCAGCTCCTGATAAAGCAGCTAATTTAATTAATTTTTTTGCTCTTTTTAATGAGCCATCATGATTAGCTCCAATATCAGCTATAAAATATGTTTTGAAACTATCTGATATTATTTTATTTTTAATTATTATTTTCATTTATAATTTAAAGACTCTGATTTAATTTCGTCCTTTACTTTAGGAAGTTTAATCATAAATTTTTTTTTAAATAAATTTATATTCATTGACATATTCCTTGATCTTTTAGTTTTCAATACTTTTTTATAATTACATATTTGAAAATTTTTATGAAATATCTCTACTTTTTTTGCAAAAAAAATAGCAAAACTACTTTTTGAGATTTTTCCAACTGATCCTAAATTGTAAATACCATTTATATCAAATTTTTTTTTAATAATTATTGTATAGATTATATTACATATTGTATTAATTCTTAAAGGGTTAAATATAATATCTTTAAATAAGTAAAAATCTTTGTTGCTTTGAAAAATCTCAAAAATCCAATCTGTGAAGCTTTTATTTTTTGAAATTGATTTACCAAAAAAATTTGTTCGAAAAATTAAAGATTCATTTTTTAAACATATTTTTTCTGCTAAAAATTTTTGAAGAGAATAATTGTTGTATATTTTGATTTTATCAGATTCTGTTGAAAGTTTTTCAGAATTATATAATTGATCAGTTGAAAATTGAATTAATTGAAAGTTCAAATTATATTTTGATTTTAAATAAAATATATTTTTCAGAAGATCGGTATTGATTAAATTTGTGTCATTTTTTGGATTTTCACAAAAATCAATATCAGTAATGGCAGCGGCATTTATAATTAAGTTTGGCTTAATTTTTAATAATTTTTTAATATTTTTCATATAGGCTAAGTTAAATTTTTTTTTATTCAAACCATTATGAAAAACTTTAATTTTTTTTTTTTTGAGAAAAAAATATAATTCTTTACCAAGCAATCCTGAAGATCCAAGTATTAACACTTTCATTTAAGTGTAGACTATATTTAGTATTTTGATATATCAACGTTATTATGTTTCTCTCAAAAAATTTAGTTATTACTAGTGTCACTGGTTACTTTGGAAGATCGTTCGTAAAATTTGGATATAATTCTTTAAACAATAAATTTTTATCTTTATCTAAATCTAAAATAAAAAGTTGTTTGAATAGATTAATAAATGAAAAAACTTAAAAAAGTTTTAGCTATTTTGCCTGCTAGAGGCGGGAGCAAAAGAATAAAAAAAAAAAATATTAAAATTTTTAATGGACATCCAATGATATATTGGACACTAAAAATTTTAAAAAATTCAAATCTGTTTGATAAGATAATTGTTTCTACTGAAGATAAAAAAATTAAAAATTTATCACTGAAATTTGGTGCAGACATAATAATTGAAAGACCAAAAAAATTATCAGATGATTATACAGGAACCCAAGAAGTAATAAGTCATTCAATTAAATATTTAGAAAATCAAAAATTAAAATTTGATTATGTCTGTTGCGTTTATCCCTGCTCTCCTTTTTTACAAGTAAACGACTTAAAAAAAGCGGCAAAAATAGCTTATACTAATGATAAATTTGTTTTTCCCGTTTCGGAGTATTCACATCCAATTCAAAGAGCCATGCATAAAAGCAAAAATAAAGATTTACATTTTATAAATAAAAAAAATGTACAGATGCGCACACAAGACTTAAAAAAAACCTTTCATGATGCAGGTCAATTTTATTTTGCAAAAAAAAAAACCTGGATATCCTCAAAGAAAATGCACAGTTATTCAAAAGGAATCGTTATTCCTAACTGGAGAACAGTTGATATTGATAATACTAATGATTGGATTAAAGCTCAAAAAATTTCAAAATACTTTATGAATAAAAAAAAATAAAATAATGGATAAGATAATTTTATCATGTAAGTCGGGCAATTACTTAGTAACAATTGCTATTGGAAATAAATATTTAAATTTGTGGGAAAAATATGCAAAAAATAATTGGGTCACATACTGTAAAAGAAACAATATTGGATTGATAGTAATAACAAAAGATTTGATTGAAAAAAAAAATAAATTTTGGAAAAAACCAAATTGGCAAAAACTATTAATTGGTGAATTTTTGGAAAAAAAATATTCAAATAAGATTAGAAATGTATGTTATTTGGATACAGATATCCTTATAAACCCATTTTCCCCAAATGTTTTCAAGTTTCATGACGAAAGTAAAATTTCTGTAGTTTCAAGTGTAAATGATTTGCCATATGACCTAAATGAAACAAGAAAAAAAGTTTCTTATTTAAGAAATAATTTTTACAGTAAAAGTTATCCATTAGACTCAGCACTTTTTATGAGTGTAAAACAATTATATAAATTCCATAAACTTAAGAACCAAAAAAACTTTTTTGTTTCAGGAATGTTTGTTTTTAATGTTAAAAATTTCTCAAAAGATATGCATAGATGGTTTTTTAAGTATAAAAAAAACATAATTTCAATAACTGATGGTGGTGAGCAAACTCATGTTAATTATGATTTTTTTAAAAAAAAGAAAATAAAAATTTTAGATTATAAATTTCAGGCAATGTGGATTTATGAAATGGCTGCAAAATTTCCATTTTTATACAACAAAAAATTATCATCCAAAAAACTAATCATAGAATGTGTTGAAAAATCCCTTCTGGATAATTATTTCCTACATTTTGCTGGTAGATGGTATGAGGCTGATATGTGGAAATTAAATGGAATTTTTCCAAATAAAAAAATTAAATTTTATGAAAATTATTTTAAGTATCTTAAAAAGAAACAATCTGGAAAACCTAAAGGAGTAATTATACCTAAAGGAAGAGAATTTTTGAAAAAAAAAAGTTGACTTTAAAATTTTTGAAAAAAAATAATTGTCTTGAATCTTAGAATGGCCTTATTTATAAATATTATAATATAATCAATTAACTATGAATATTTATATACACTGTGAAGTGTCCTCTCGTGAACTAGACTCTAAGCTTCTTTTAGCAATTTTAGCAGCATCTAGAGGTCATCAAGTTATTGTATCAGATCAGGAATCTATAATTAAGGGATTAGTAAGAAAATTTCTTTTTCCGGGAATATTTCATACTAAATCTTTAACACCTGGAAAGCTTAAGATTGAAAAACATAAAAGGATTACTAGCACTGGATGCAAAATAACAAGTATAGATGAAGAGGCTGGCTTAGTTGATTATAAGTATGATAAATTTGCAAAATTAAGATATAGCACTCAAACTTTGAGACAAGCTTCAGCAGTTTTTACATGGGGCCCAAATGACTATGGAAGTTTAAAAAAAATATATCCTAATTCTTCAAATAAAATACATATGACAGGCTCCCCCCGAGCTGATTTGTGGCAACCATTTTTTTATGAATATTGGAAAACAAATAAAAAAAATCAAAAAAAACCATATTTATTGGTTTCTTCTAACTTCATGTCTGGCATGCATATTAAATCATTATATGAAAGAATGAAACAATTTGAAGTGGGAGGGTATTTAAAAAGAGATCCTGAATTACTGAAGGTTATGTGGCCAAGAGAAAGTGAAAAATGTAAACTTATAGCATTATTTATTGATGCGATAAAATATCTTTCCAGTAAAAATAGAAAAAAATATAAAATTATCCTAAGGCCTCATCCAACAGAAAACACTAATTTGTGGAAAATTTTTTTGAATGGCGTTCCAAATGTTGAAATTATTAAAGATGACTCAATATCTTATTGGGTAAATAATTCTTTTGCAGTAATGCACCATTGTTGTACTACTGCTTTTGAGGGTATACTAGCAAGAAAACCAGTTATTTCGTATGTTCCATTTAACTCAAAGCATACAAAAAAACTTCCAAGCAATATTAGTCTTAAAGTCAAAAGTTTGAAAAAACTTTCTAAAACAATAAATACAATTTTTTCTCAATCAAAATTAATAAATCAAAGAAATAGAAATAAATCCTTTCCTAAAATCGTAAGAAATAAGATTTATATCGATAAAAAAGAACTAGCAGCAGGTAAAATAATTAATGAATGGGAAAAATTAGGGGATGAAAATCTTTCTAGATCTAATAATTGGTTTTTATTTAAGTTAAGTTTGAAAATCATGAAATTGAATGGAATTTTAGGTGGCTTTTTTAAAAAATTTATAAATAACAACTTTCAAAAAAGAGAAAATTTTAAGTTTCCAAAATTTAATGAAAAAAGTGTTAATGAAAAAATTAGCAAACTTCAAAAAGTTTTAGATATTAGCGAACAGATAGATTGCAAATTATTATCTGATAGAACTCTTTTAATAAAGCAAAAGTAGGTAATTTTGAAACGTTAAATTTTACCAATATCACTTATATTTTTTTCAATCCATTTTTTTAAATAAGCTTTTGTCATCCATTCAGAATTTTCATTACTACTATAAATAAAACCTTCAGGAACTTTTTTACCCTTTTTTATTCTTAAGACATCTTTTCCCCAATCATTTATTTGGGGTAAAATTTTGTAATAATTAGAATATTCATAAGTAAAATAGCTATCTTCACTACTAATCATTTGTTCATGAAGTTTTTCTCCCGGACGAATACCTATAAAGTCTAGTTTTGCTTTGGGCGCAATAATTTTTGCTATATCAACAATTTTCATTGAAGGAATTTTTCTAACATATACCTCACCACCAATCATGTCATCAAAAGCATTCCAAACCAATTCAACACCTTGATTTAATGAAATCATAAAACGTGTCATCCTTTTATCTGTAATTGGTAAATTTCCTTTATCTTTTTGTGATAAAAAAAAAGGTATAACAGATCCTCTTGATCCCATTACATTTCCATATCTCACAACAGAAAAACAAGTTTTGTGTCCTCCGGCATATGATGAATTACTAGCTGTAAATAATTTATCAGATGCCAATTTGGTTGCGCCATATAGATTAATTGGACTGCTTGCTTTATCAGTTGAAAGAGCTACAACTTTTTCAATTTTTTGGTCTATACAAGCATCAATTACATTCATTGCCCCATCAATATTGGTTTTTATACACTCAAACGGATTATATTCTGCAGTGGGAACTATTTTTGTTGCAGCAGCATGTACTACATAATCTATACCATGCAATGCACGGTACAATCGGTCCTTATCTCGAACATCACCAATAAAAAAACGGACCCTTCTATCACCCTGATATAATTTTGCCATTTCCCACTGTTTCATTTCATCTCGAGAAAAGATAACTATACGTTTAGGATTGTATTTTTTAAGTGTTAGAGGAACAAAACTTTGACCAAATGAGCCTGTTCCACCTGTAATCAGTATTGAAGAATTTGATAACATTTTTTTAATATTTATTAAAACTTACATTAACAAACAATAAGGGATTGTCATTAATTCTTATTTAAATTAATAACTTTGTTAAAGGTTCCTTGTTCAATTAGGTGACCATTTTCAAGTTTAAAGATAATATCACAATTTTTAACAGTATTTAGACGGTGTGCGATTAATATAATTGTAATTTCTTTTCCAAGATTATTTATTGCATCCATTACAAATTTTTCAGTTTCATTATCCAAAGCACTTGTTGCTTCGTCTAAAATCAGCAACTTTGGATTATGATATAAAGCTCTCGCAATTCCAATTCTTTGACGTTGTCCACCTGACAATCTAATACCTCTTTCGCCAATTCGCGTGAGGTATTTTTGAGGTAACTCATCTATTACAAATTGGTGCAAATTTGCAATTTTGCTGACTTTTTCAATATTTACTTGATCAATATTTTTTTGATCAATTCCAAATGCAATATTAGCTGACACTGTATCATCGGAAAGATAAATATGTTGAGGCACATATCCAATAGATTGTTGCCAATACCTTGAATTTTGATTTGTTATAATTTTACCGTCTACTTCTAAAGTTCCTTTTTGTGCCTCAAGAAGACCAAGAATTATATCCACCATTGTAGTTTTACCACTACCAGTAGGACCTATTATTCCAACTGTAGTTTTAGCAGGTATTTTTAGATTTATATTTTTTAATGCTGTTCGAGATACATTTGGATACTTATAATACAAATTATTTAATGTAATAGAATTATTAAAATCTAATTTCTTTTTTTCTTGATTAATTTTAAAATATTTGAGGTTTCTTTTATCGTTATATAATTTTTCAATTACTGGACCAGTAAAAGTAAGTGTTGTAAATGATCTATAAATCTGTTGAAGAGAGGGCATTAAACGATAACCAGCAAAAACATATAAACTTAATACAGGTAAAGCGTTATTAAAACTCCCTGTTTGTGTCATTTTGTATAATATGATTAACATAATTCCACCAAATGCTATGGCCTCAAGAAAAAATCGTGGTAATTGACTTAAAATTGAAGATGAAACTTGAGTACGTGCATATATCTTTGCTGAATCAGAAAAATGATTAATATATATTTGTTCTAGGCCACCCACTTTAACTTCTTTTACAGCTCCAAAAGCTTCACTAATAGATAAAAATCTTATTTGATTACTTTTTAAACGTTTTTTTCCAATTCGTTTAAGATAGTTTCGAATAGAAAAGAATATTATTCCATAAAACAAACTGAGAAAAATGCTTGTTAGTAATGCAAGTTTAGGATCTGTTATTATCAACAAACTTATTAGAGCAATTGAAACTATGCTTCTAGAAATTAATTCCATTAAAGGTCTCATACCACCTCCAATAATTCTACCTACCTCAGATAAAATATTTCTACCAAATTCAGCACTATGACGGTCTAAAAACCAACTATAAGGCTGACGCAAGTATCCTTCAATAAAACTTTTACTGATAGTATATTCACGCATTTGAACAAATTTTGCTTGCACGTAGGTTGTTATAGCTTTGAAGATGAGTGAAAAAATTAACAAAGCAAAAACCAGAACACCTAAAGCAAAAAGAAACTGTTGATTATTTTCAACTCCAAATTTACTCAAAAATTGAAACATATTGTTTAAAATTAAATTTGTCTCGATAAGATCAGGATTCGTAAGAACAGCAATAAATGGTAAAATAGATGCAACTCCAATCATATCTATTAAAGCCATTATTAGAATCATTATTAATAGCAATCCTGCCCGTTTGCGCTCTTGAACAGTTAGAAAAAATAATAATTTTTTAATAGTTTGCATTAGATTTATTAATTTTTTTAAAATTGTTTTATATATTCATTAATATAACGATCCATCTTTTTTATATAAATTAATTTGTTGATTATCCATATTTGGACATATTTTTAGATTTATTTAAGGCAAAATTAAAATTTATGAAAATTTGAAAAAAAATAGGATATTAACACGTATTATGAAAAGAATAAATTATGTGCTTTTTTCATCTATTCCCTCACCTCTACCTAGCTCATTACAAGTCATAAAAACTTGTGAGAATTTTGTAAAAAATAATTATGATGTGACACTAATAAAACCTGGTACTGGATACAAAAAGATATCTATAAAAAAATATTATGGTCTTGAAAATAATGTAAAAATCAAAGAATTTGCAAGTATTGATAGTTTTCCTCAAGGCTTTAAATTTTACTTATACAGTTTTTACTGTCTAATTTTTATTTTAAAAAATAAAGAATCGATAACAATTACAAGAAATTATTTCATTAGTTACCTACTGTTATTATTTAGAAAAAAAGTAGTTTTAGAAGTCCATCATGATACCAACATTGAAGGAAGTATAACTAAGTTTATTTTAAAGAACTTAAATTTTTTTAATAATGTAAATTTGGTAAATATTGTTGCAATTTCAAAAGCAGTAAAAAACTTATTTATATTAAAATACAAAGTAGACTCAAAAAAAATTACAGTTCTGCCAAGTGGAAGTTCTATAAGGATAATTCATAGGCCAAATTTTTTTTTTAATAAAAGATTAAAAATAGGTTATTTTGGATCTTTATCTTCCTCCAAAGGTATAAACATTTTAATTAAACTTTCAAAAATAGACCAGAGTAATGATTATTATATTTATGGGGGAACCAAAAATGAATTAAGAAAATTAAAGAAAAAAAATACAAATAAAAATTTACATTTTAATCAAAATATTCCTTACAGAGTTTTGCCAGAGGCAATGATGAAGATGGATATTTTAACTTTACCTTATGCAAGTGTGATTAAGTCTGCCGGTGAAGTTGACGATATATCTAAATATACATCTCCACTTAAACTTTTTGATTATCTTGCAGTTGGAAAAATAATACTATCATCTAATTTAAAAGTTTTGAGAGAAGTAATTGGTGAGAGAAATGCATATTTTATCAATAACTATGAAAATATCTTTGAATGGAAAAAAGTAATTAAAATAATTAAAAATAACAAAAGAAAAAATTTAATCATGAGTAAAAATAATTTTAGATTATCCAAAAAATATGATCATAAATATCGGGTAGATAAATATTTATGAAAAATGTTTCAATTATCATTCCATATTACAAAAAAAGACAATTTATAAAAAAAACTATCGATTCAATTAAACTTCAAACTTACAGAAATTTTGAGGTAATTATTATTTATGATGATGAAGATCATTCTGATCTTCTTTTTATAAATAAGATCATAAAAAATGACAACAGGATGAGATTAATCATAAATAAAAAGTCATTAGGTGCAGGAATATCTCGAAATATAGGTATAGCAAAAGCAAAAGCAAGTTTTATTGCTTTTTTAGATGCTGACGATTTATGGAAAAAAAATAAAATAAAATTACAGCTTAATTATATGATTAAAAACAAACTAGATATTTGTCATACCTCTTATGAAATTTTAGATAAAAAAAATAGCAAAAAGAAAGTAATGAAAGCAAAACCATTTAAAAATTACAAACAGTTACTTTTATCTTGTGATATTGGGTTATCAACAGTTATGCTGAAAAAAAAAATTATTACAAACACATGTAAATTTCCAAGTTTAAAAACAAAGGAAGATTTTGTATTGTGGCTTCTTATACTAAAAAAAAATATTACAATTGGATCTTTAGATAAAAACCTAACAAAGTGGCGAAAATTAAATGATTCTCTTTCATCATCTGTACTTCAAAAATTAAAGGATGGATACACCCTGTATAGTGATTACATGAAATATAATTTTATAAAATCTTTCTGGTACTTGATATTATTAAGTATAAACTCCTTAAGAAAATAAATGAATTTTTTTTTTGTAATTTTTATATCATTTATACTGTTTTACTTTCTAAACGATTATTTAAAACATAAAAATCTTTTAGTAAACTACAAGGGTCAGAAACATCAAAAGTTCTTAGGATCGAAAGATATTCCTTTATCTGGTGGAATTTTTTTAGTTTTTTCGATTATAGTTTTATTTAGTTCCTATAGTTTTTTTTTATCTTTATTTATTTTTTTGATTTTTTGTGTTGGATTTGCTTCAGATACAAATTTTTTATCTTCACCTAAGTTAAGATTGTTAATTCAATCTTCAATAATTATTTGTTTTGTTTTGATATTAGACATTAAAATAAACGAAACTAATTTTTTATTATTAGATAAACTATTAGAGAATATATATTTTAGATATTTTTTCTCTGTTTTTTGTTTATTAATTTTAATTAATGGTTCAAATTTTATTGACGGTTTAAATGGTTTATTATTGGGTTATTTTTCTTTGATAATTTATATAATTTTATACTTAAATTCTTTTTTATTTTTTGGATTTGATAAAAATATAATTTTTTTATTATTATTATCTTTAATTTATTTGTTTGTTTTAAATATAAACAATAAATTATTTATGGGCGACAGCGGCTCTTATACCTTGGGTTTGATATGTGGTTTTTTTTTAATTAAACTTTATGAGTTAAACGATGCAATTTCACCATATTTTATAGTGCTTCTCCTCTGGTATCCATGTTTTGAAAATTTATTTTCTATTATAAGAAAATTTAGTTTTAAGAAATCGCCAATTAATGCTGATAATAATCACCTTCATCAACTTTTATATTATTATTTAAAAAAAAAGAAAATTATAACAAAATTTAACACTAATAATGCATCATCTTTTTTGATAATTTTATATAATTTATTTGTTTTTACTTTAAGTTTAAACTATCTGAGCAATTCTCAGTTTCAAATAATCATGGTTTTGGTAAATATTATCATATACTTAGTTATTTATTTTAAGTTGTTCACTTTTAAATATAAGATTAATTCTAGTTATTAAAATTGACACATATCTGAAAAATTCGTTTAAAATTATCATATTTTAATGATAAATCTTTGTTTACATATTCTGCATTATGAGTATAAGACTTTTGCCGGTGATTATTGCGAGAGTGTTATACCCGATCCCATTCCGAACTCGGAAGTCAAGCCCCTCAGCGCCAATGGTACTTTGTCTTAAGACATGGAAGAGTAGGTCATTGCCGGCATAGAAAATTATGAAAATAAAAAGTTCACTTAAATCTATAAAAAAAAGAGACTTGAATTCTAAACTAGTTAGAAGAAGAGGAAGAGTTTACATCATAAATAAAACCAATCCAAAATTTAAAGCAAGACAAAAATAACTTTATGGATAATCAAAGCCATAAAAATACTTGGAATAATTTTACAAAGTTTGTTTTGTGGGGAACAGTAGCGGTAATATTAGTACTTGTTCTAATGGCAATTTTTTTACTATAGTTTTTTAATGAAATTAGCTTCTATTTCTGAAAATAAAACAATTGAAAAAAGGGTAGCTATCACACCTGAGATTGCAAAAAAATACATAAATTTAGATTTTGAATTATCTTTACCAAATAATTATGGAGCTCATTTAGGTTTTAATGATGAAAATTATAAAAGCCTCGGGGTGAATCTTACAGACAATGAGCAAGATTTAGTAAAGAATGCAGACGTTTTAGTTCAATTGGGTTTACCAAACGATGAAAAATTATCATTATTAAAAGAAAATCAAACTTTAATTGGTTCACTAAACACTTTCTCAAATAAAAAAAAATTAGAAGATTTAAAAGAAAAAAAAATTAATTGTTTTTCATTAGAATTACTTCCTAGAATTACCAGAGCTCAATCAATGGATATCTTATCTTCACAAGCAAATCTTGCAGGATATAAAGCTGTAATAGAAGCATTTCAAAATTATGAAAAAGCTATTCCAATGATGATGACTGCTGCGGGAACTATTCCAGCTGCAAAGGTATTAGTTGTAGGTGCTGGGGTTGCAGGATTACAGGCTATTGCTACAGCAAAAAGAATGGGTGCAGTTGTTTTTGCAACAGATGTCAGAATGGCTTCTAAAGAACAGGTTGAAAGTTTAGGTGGAAAATTTCTAACTGTTGAGGGTGCTGAAAATTTAGAAACAGAAGGTGGTTACGCAAAGGAAGCATCTGAAGATTTTAAACAAAAACAAGAGGAACTATTATCAGAGACGTTAAAAAAGATCGATATTATAATATGCACAGCTTTAATTCCTGGACGTGAAGCACCAAAGATCATTAAAGAAAAAATGTTTAAAAATTTACAACAAGGTTCTATAATTTATGATTTGGCAGCAATACAGGGTGGTAATACTGAAATGACAGAGGTTGATAAAATAGTCGAAAAAGATGGAGTTAAAATTTTAGGAGAAACTAATATTTTGAATAAGTTACCTGTATCAGCGTCAAATTTGTTTGCAAAAAACGTATTTAATTTTGTTTCAAATTTGTATGATAAAGAAAAGAAAAAATTCAACATAAATTTAGAAGATGAGATTATAGAAAAAACATTAATTAAGTAAATTATGGAAATTGACCCTTTTATATTTAGATTAAGCATTTTTATTTTATCAATATTTGTTGGATATTATGTTGTATGGAGTGTAACACCATCCTTGCATACTCCACTAATGTCTGTAACGAATGCAATTTCATCAGTAATTATAGTGGGTGCTATCATTGCGGCTTTATCTAATAATAATGGAGTTATTTTTTCAGCTTCCAGTGTTTTTGGTTTTTTGGCAATAATTTTAGCTGCGGTAAACATTTTTGGTGGATTTTTAGTTACCCAAAGAATGCTTGCTATGTATAAAAAGAAAAAAAAGGATAAATAAAAATGTCAGCTAATCTTTCTGCAATTTTATACTTAATTTCAGGAGTACTATTCATCCTAGCCTTAAGAGGACTATCATCACCAGAAACTTCAAGACAAGGTAATTTATTTGGAATAATTGGAATGCTTATAGCTGTAACTGTTACATTTTTATCAGTCGGAAATTTTGCATCAGGATTTATTTATGTTCTTATTTTTCTCGCAATTGGTGGAAGTATAGGGGCCTTCATAGCTTATAAAATACCAATGACAGCAATGCCAGAATTGGTAGCAGGCTTTCACAGTCTAGTTGGATTGGCTGCAGTATTTGTTGCGATTTCTGCTTTCATAAATCCCGAGGCTTTTGGTCTAGGAACTCCGGGCAATATTAAACTTGCAAGTTTAATAGAAATGGCAATCGGAGCAGCGGTTGGAGCAATTACTTTTTCAGGATCTGTTATTGCTTTTTTAAAACTTCAAGGAATAATGTCAGGTGCTCCCATAACTTTTAAAGGTCAGCATGCATTAAATGCTTTAATATTAGCTTCAATTATTGTTTTGACTTTTTATTTATGTTCCTCTCAATCCTCAAATGTGTTTTGGATATTAATTGCAGTTTCTTTTTTAATAGGTTTTTTAATTATTATCCCTATTGGAGGAGCGGATATGCCAGTCGTAATTTCAATGCTTAATTCATATTCTGGTTGGGCTGCTGCAGGAATTGGATTTACTTTAGAAAATACTGCTTTAATTATAACAGGTGCTTTAGTTGGCTCATCAGGAGCTATACTTTCTTATATAATGTGTAAAGGAATGAATAGATCATTTTTTAACGTGATACTAGGCGGTTTTGGTGCAACAGACCAATCATCAACAGATAAGAATAAAGAACAAAAGCCTGTTAAAAGTGGTAATGCAGACGATGCAGCTTTCTTAATGAAAAATGCCTCTTCAGTGATAATTGTGCCAGGTTATGGTATGGCAGTGGCACAAGCTCAACATGCTTTGAAAGAAATGGTAGACACTTTAAAGAAAAATGACATCAAAGTATCTTACGCAATTCATCCAGTGGCAGGAAGAATGCCTGGACATATGAATGTATTATTAGCAGAAGCAAATGTTCCTTACGATGAAGTGTTTGAATTAGAGGAGATAAATAATGATTTTGCAAATGCAGATGTTGCTTTTGTGATTGGCGCAAATGACGTGACAAATCCTGTTGCAAAGACAGACCCACAAAGTCCTATATATGGAATGCCAGTTTTAGATGTAGAAAAATGTAAATCAGTTCTTTTTGTCAAAAGAAGTCTATCACCAGGTTATGCGGGTATTGATAATGATTTATTTTATAAAGATAACACCTTGATGTTATTTGCAGACGCAAAAAAAATGACAGAGGATATTAGTAAAGCTCTAAACTATTAGAAACTGTTTTACTTGGACTTTATATATATTTACCAATAAAAAAATTATATATAAAAAATAAAG
>CACGBI010000001.1 GCA_902571235.1 uncultured Pelagibacteraceae bacterium | reverse complement strand
AGCTCAAGCAACTAACCCTGATGACTAGCCAAGGACGGCTTTTAGTTTTACAACAATGTCATCTCTACTTAGTCTTGCTCCCAGTGGGGTTTTCCAGCGTTCATTGTTACCAATAGAACCGGTGTGCTCTTACCACACCTTTTCACCCTTGCCATGTTATGGCGGTTTATTTTCTGTGGCACTATCCCTAGGGTTTCCCCCGCCAGGTATTACCTGGCACTGTGTCCTTGTAGAGCCCGGACTTTCCTCTTTAAAATAAATTAAAGCGATAAGTCATTTATCTGGCGGACTTAATGTATTACTTAACTAAGGATTTTCAAGATAAATTATTTAAATTTTTTTAAGAGTTTTTTGCTTATTAATAGACATTCTTTATCGATTGAACCATTGATCAATTTTTGCCTAAATCTTCTTTGAAAATTTTTTATAAGTAGGTTTAAATTTTTTTTACCTACCTGCTTTGAATACCCAATTTTAATTAAATTTTGAATGAAAATTTTCTTATCTAATTCAGATAAATTTTTATTTCTTTCATTTAAAAGTTTCTTTTCATCCAAATCATGCCAATGACAAATTTTTTTTTTTGATAAATACTTCCAGGGAAATTTTTCTCCAGGGTCTTTTTTTCTATTAGGTGAGATATCTGAATGTCCTAAGATATTTTTTTTTTTAATTTTATATTTTTTTATCAAAAATTTACTTAAACTTATAATTGAATTTATTTGTTTTGGAGAATATTTTTTATATTTAAATTGGTGTCCAGGATTATTGATTTCTATACCTATTGAATATTTATTTAATGATTTAAAATTTTTCCAAGATGATTTACCCGCATGCCAAGCAATATACAAATCTGGAACCATCAATATCACGTCTCCATTATTCTTAATAAAATAATGACTGCTAACATTAGATTTTATTCTTGTGAGCTTTTTAATAGCCTCTGTCTCTTTTTTCATGCCAGTATAATGAAATATTATAAATTTTATTTGTTTTGAATTCCTTTTAGTTGAATTAAAATTTGGTGAATAATTTAAGTCTATTTTTAAAGCCATATTTCAGTCTTTTTTTGCACTAAATGTCGATTTACTTTAAGTAGATATACATTATAAAATTAAGTATAATTATACATAATGAATAAATATTTACTAACATCTTTTCTATCACTTTTTTTAATTTTAAGTGCCAATGCTGGCACAGATGGAGTTAATGAGCTATCCAAAAATAAACCAAAGAATATTAAAGATTGTTTTGAAACTTTAAACAGAGGTACCTTTGCACTTAACCAAGGTTTAGATAAAGTAATTTTTAAGCCTGTAGCAAAAGCATATAGATCTTTGCCTTCACCTATTAGAACAGGTACTAATAATGCTTTAGTAAATCTATCTTCACTTGTGACAATACCAAATAATATTCTTCAAGGTGAGATAAAAACTGCTGGGGTAAATACAGGTAGGTTTATAATTAATACTACCGTAGGTATTTTTGGATTATTCGATGTTGCTACAAAAATGGGTTTTTCTGAATATGAAAAAGAAGATTATGGTCAAACACTTGCTGTATGGGGGGTAGGTCCTGGATGCTACTTGGTATTACCAGTCTTAGGTCCGTCAACCTTAAGAGACACTGCAGGATCATTTATAAATGTTATGGGTGGAGATCCTTACTATAATGTTTCAGCACACGGTAACAATGAATACCTAGATAAATCTGACTACATGCTAACAAAAACATTAACAGCAGTAGATTTTAGAGCAAAGAATTTGGAGACATTTGACAATTTAGAAAAAAATTCTCTTGATTTTTATGCTTCAGTAAAAAGTTTGTATTTACAAGATAGACAAAGAAAAATTGCTAACACTAAACCAAGTGCAACTATAGAGATTTTATATGAGGGTGATTGGGAAGAGATAGAAACCCAATAAATAAATATCAATAATGATATTCAAAAAAAAATTTGTTATTTCTATTATTTTTTTAAATTTAATAAGTGTAAGTGTATCTAATTCAATAGAACCTGATGTTTTTGTACAATCAACAGTCAATAGAGCTTCAAAACTTCTCTCTGAAAATATTACAAAGGAAGAAAAAATAGAAAAATTAAAATTAATTGCCAAAGACACAGTAGATATAAAAGGAATTGGTCTTTATACGCTAGGTTCAGCAAGAAAAAATTTAAATGATGATGAAAAATCTATTTACTCGGAACGTTTTGAAAAATATTTTTTAAAGAGCTTTGCAAGTAGATTAGCAGAATTTACAAATCCAGAAATTGATGTATTTGCGAAAAAAGTTTTAAATAAAAACTATACTATTGTTAATAGTACTCTCGTAGCTACCAGTGAAAGACCAGAAATTAAAATTGATTGGAGGGTTTATACAAAAAATCCAGATCAACCACTTATAAGAGATTTAATTATTGAAGGTTTAAGTTTAGCAAGAACTCAAAAAGAAGAATTTGCATCAGTTTTGAATAGTAATGATGGTGATATAAATGCACTTTTTAAAACTTTAGAAGAATTTTCAAATAAATAAATCTTAAGATTTGAAATTGGTGGGCCCGCCAGGACTCGAACCTGGGACCAATACATTATGAGTGTACTGCTCTAACCAACTGAGCTACAGGCCCTAAAGTTGAATTATGTAATTACAACACTTTAAGAGCTATAGCAACCGACATAATCTAACTATGTTATAATTATATTGCATTTGTATAATGTTTAATTAATTAATTGTATTTATATTTTATGAAAAAAAATTTTTTAAATTTAGGAAAACAACCACTTGCAAACTCTTTTCTACCCACTAATTCAAAGAAAATTTTATCTAAAGAGTTTTTTTATAATTTAAATGTAGCCTTTGATACAAAAACATTTCTTGTTTCAGTTGCTAAACCAGTAAATCCTGAATTTCAATATACTGATCAATATGCACATAGAGCCTCTGAATCTATAACAATGAGAAATTCATTTTCTAAAATTGCAAATAAATTAAATAAAAAATTTTCACCAAAAATTGTTATGGAAATTGGTAGTAATGATGGAGTTTTTATAAGAAATTTTGAAAAAAGAAAAATTATAGCAGTGGAGCCTTGTAAAAATTTGGCAAGGTTAACTGCAGGAAAATATAAGACTTATCCAGATTTTTGGACAAAATCTTTAGCAAAAAAAATATTTAGAAAATCTAAAAGTGCAGATGTAATTTTTTCTGCCAATACTATTTCTCATATACCAGATTTAAAACAAACATTTGAAGCTATAGAGTCAAGTCTGAGCCCTCAAGGAGTTTTAGTGATTGAAGATCCTTCACTGCTTTCTGTAATTAAAAATAATTCATATGATCAATTTTACGATGAACATGTTTATGTTTTTTCGGCAATTGCAATTTCAAATGTTATTAGAAAATCAAATTTAAGATTATTTGATGCTGAAAAAATTAAAACTCATGGAGGATCTTTAAGATATTATATCTGTAAAAAAAATGCAAAATACAAAACTACAAATAATTTAAATAAAATTTTAACAGAAGAGAAAAAAGCAAAGTTAAATCAATTTAAAACATATAAAAAATTTTCCAAAAAGGTTAAGCAATCAAAAAATAATTTAATAAATATTTTTAAAAAACTTAAAAAAAGAAATAAAAAAATAATTAGTTACGGGGCAACATATAAATCATCTACAGTATTTAATTACTGTAATATAGGAACTAAATATATAGATTATGTTACTGATACTACTCTAAATAAACAGGGTAAATTTACTCCAGGAAAACACATACCAATAATTTCACCAGAAAAAGGTATGAATGAAAGTGTCGACTATGCTTTTTTAGGTGCATGGAATTTTAAAAAAGAGATTTTAAAAAAAGAAAAAGAATTTATTAAAAGAGGAGGAAAGTTCATTTCACATGTGCCTTCGGTAAAAATAATATCAAGCTAATGATTGGCCAAAAAATAATTAAATGGCTTAATTACCAAAAAAAAAGGCATTATCTTTCAGTAAAAGTTATTAACCTTAATAAAATTAATCAATGGATTTTTAACAAATCCATCATTTACCATAAATCTAAAAAGTTTTTTAGGATTGTTGGAATTGAGGTATCTTCAAATCTATATGAAAGAAAATGGGATCAACCTATTATAATTCAAAAAGAAGTTGGCATTCTAGGAATAATTAAAAATAAAAAAACAAATAAATATCTCTTACAGGCTAAGGTTGAACCTGGGAATATAAATAAGCTTCAAATAGCACCAACAGTTCAGGCTACAAAAAGTAACTATAGTAGGGTTCATGGAGGTTTAAAAGTTCCTTACATAGAATATTTTTTAAAAATTAAAAATATAAAAAAATATAATCAATCCGAACAAGGGTTTAGATATTATAGAAAGTTTAATTCTAACATTTTAATTACAACTACAAAAAATTTAAAAAAAACCCCTAATCATTATTGGTTCAATAAAAAGGAAATTATGTCTCTTCTTAAAAAGAAGAATATTATAAATATGGATGTAATATCTATATTTTCATCATCATTAAATAAAAAGAAAATAGACAAACCTATAAATAATATTTTAGATGTTAAAAAATGGTTAATAAAGTTTGATAAAAAATACTTTATCAAAACTAAATTAGTTAAACTATCTAAACTAAAAAATTGGAAATTATCAAATATAAATATTAAGCACAAAAAATTAAAACATTTTTCAGTTTTAGGAGTTAAAGTAAAAACAAATAAAAGAGAAGTTAATAATTGGCAACAACCTATTATTAAAGGTAAGTCTATGGCATTTGCAGGACTAATTAAAACTCAGATAAATGAGACTGACCATTACTTATTTAGATGTCTACTAAAACCTGGCTTAAAAAAAAGTGTTTTTGGATGTACAATAAATTCATCCGATATATCAATTTATAATAGAAAAAAACTTAACAGTTTAGAAAAATATTTTTTTTCAAAAAAAGAAAAAAAAAACATTACTTATGAAAATATTTTATCAGATGAAGGTGGAAGGTTTTATCATTGCCAAATCAAATATTGTATTTCTCAAGTAGACACTAATAAAATTAATCATTTGCCTAATAACTTTATATGGCTTTCATATAATCAAATAGTAGAAATGATATCAAAAAAAAGACTTGATATAGAATCTAGAATGCTTTTTGCGTGTGATAATATTGAACATATAAAATAAATGAAAAAAAATAAAATCTTGTTGATAGGATATTCCAATATATCTAAAAGAAGATACATAAATACATTTATAAAACAAAAAATTAAATTTTCTGTTGCATCAAAAAGTTATAAAAAAAAAATTAAGGGTGTTAGTGAACAATATTCAAATTATAATGAAGCAATAACTAATTCTAAAGCTAATATTGCTTTTATATCTTTACCAAATTCCCTTCACTTCTATTGGGCTAAAAAAGCATTAATTAATGGTTATCATGTTGTTGTTGATAAACCTTTGTCATATAAAGTTAAAGAAACAAAAAAATTAATTAATATTGCAAAAAAAAATAAAAAACTTCTTAGTGAAGCAATTTTTTATAATTATCATAGACAGGTAAAAAAGGTCCAAAATATTTTAAAAAAAAGTGGTAAATTGGATGCAGTTCAAGTTCAATTTGTAATTCCAATGCCAAGCAAAAAATCACTATTAATGTCTGCTAATTTTTTAGGTGGAGCTATAATGGATATGGGCCCGTATGCATCCTCAATACATAGGATTTTTTTTAAAAAAAAAATCATTTCTAAAAAAATTAATATTAAATTAAATTCGAAAAAACTTCCTATTTCCTTCAAAATTAAAATTAATTATAAAAATCAAACCTATAATGGACTTTTCAAATTTGGAGGAGAATATAAAAATGAAATTATTTTTTTCACAAAGAAAAAAGTTTTATCCATAGAAAGATTGTTTTCACCACCTGAAAAATTTGATTTAAATATAAGTGTAATCAATAAAAAAAATGTTCAAAATATAAAAGTTCTAAGGGATAATAGTTTTGAAAATTATTTACTAGAAGTGCTAAAAAATATCAATTTTAAAAAATACTCATTTTATTTTAAACAAATTCTACAAGATCATTTATTTAGAGATAAAATTGAAAAAAAATTTTTAAGAATGATTTGAAATAATTCAATATTTTAAAATACAAAAAATTATTTATATAATTGTACAAAAAATGGTGGGCCGTGTTGGTTACGCTCCAACTACCCCTGCAATGTCAATGCAGTACTCTACTATTGAGCTAACGGCCCAAAGGGGTTTAACTTTCTAAGAAACTTTTTAATTGTTTAGATCTGCTAGGATGTTTAAGTTTTCTGAGAGCTTTTGCTTCAATTTGTCTAATTCTCTCCCTGGTAACGGAAAACTGTAACCCAACTTCCTCTAAAGTATGATCAGTATTCATGCCAACACCAAATCTCATTCTCAATACTCTTTCTTCACGCGGTGTTAAAGTTGATAATATTTTTGTTGTTGCTTCACCTAAATTTGATTTAATAGCCTGCTCTAGTGGTGCGAGGGCTTTTGTGTCCTCTATAAAATCACCTAAACTACTATCCTCTTCATCACCTACTGGTTTTTCTAATGAAACTGGTTCCTTGGAAATTTTTAAAACTTTTCTTACTTTGTCTAATGGCATTCTTAATTTTTTAGCTAACTCTTCTGGAGTAGCCTCTCTTCCAAATTCACTTAAAATTAGTCTTTGGGTTCTTACAATCTTATTAATTGTTTCAATCATATGAACTGGTATTCTAATAGTTCTTGCTTGGTCCGCAATTGATCTTGTGATCGCCTGTCTAATCCACCAAGTAGCATACGTTGAAAACTTATAACCTCTTCTATACTCAAATTTATCAACAGCTTTCATCAGACCAATATTACCCTCCTGAATTAAATCTAAGAATTGAAGACCTCTATTAGTGTATTTTTTTGCTATTGAGATTACTAATCTCAAATTTGCTTCAACCATTTCTTTTTTCGCAATTCTTGATTCTTTTTCACCTTTTTGAACTCTGCTAACTAATTTTTTAAAATCTGTTACAGACATTCCTAATTTATGACTTATTTCAATTAATCGTTCTCTAATATTTTTAAATTCATCTTTATTTTTAGCAAAAAATTGTTTCCAAAGCGTGTTCGTATCTAAAAATTTTTTAAGATTGGGATTAATCTCATTACCAATATAAAATTTTATAAATTCACTTCTAGAAATTTTATGATCCATTGCTAATCTTAATAAATTTCCCTCTAGCGAAATAATTTTTTTATTTTCAATATAATGTTTTTGAACAAGCTCCTCTAAAACAGATGGAGACAACTGAAGAGATTTAATATTTTCTAAAATATCATTAACAATTTTTTCATAACCTTTTTCTTTTGCTGGTGAAAAAGTTTGTGAACTTAATACACAATCAAGTTTTTCTTTTTGGTACTTGATTAATTTATTATATTCTTTTGTAAGTGTTTGGACTGTTTTAAGAACTTTTGGTTTAATCTCAGTTTCCATTGCTGCAAGTGTTGGATTAAAGTCATCGTCGTCATCTGATGATCCATCTTCTTTCTCTGTTTCACCTGCATTTTTTTGTTTAGCACTTGGCCCAGTGCTTTCATCTTCCATATAATTTGTATCAATATCGATAATTTCCCTTACTAAAATTTCATCTTTTTGTAGCTGATCATTCCATTCAAAAAACTGTTGAGCTGTAATAGGACTTTGAGATAATGCTATCAGCATAACATCTTTTCCAGCTTCTATTCTTTTTGCAATTGCAATTTCACCTTCTCTTGAAAGAAGTTCAACCCCACCCATTTCACGTAGATACATTCTAATTGGGTCGTCACTTTTTTCGATTGTTTTACCTTCTTCTTTTGAAGAGGATTCTTTTTTTCTTAAAACTTTGTAATCAGATTTTTTTTCTACAAGGACAACTCCTTCATCTAAAATATGAATAAATGCTTGCGATAGATTTTCATCAGAAAGATTTCTTTTACCTAAAGATTTACTTAATTCTTCATGTGTTATGAAACCCCTGTGAGTTCCTCGACCCATTAATCTAGCAAATGATTTAGTAATAATTCGTTCCACAGCAATATAAGTTTGGAAGTCTTATATAATATCAAATCTATAAAAATCCATTAATAATTTGATTAGATTAGTTGAGATTCTGCTTTTTTTTGAGCTCTTTTAGCTCATTAAATGTTGTCTCACTCATATCAAGTGAAAACTTCGATTCTAATTCTTGAATTCTAAACTCAAGATCATAATTCCTCAAATCTCTTGAAATATCCTCTAATAACTCGATAGTTTTTTGATCATCATCAGCTTGATTTTTAAGAATATGCTTAATGGGTGCAAATTTGTTAATTTTTTCCAATAATTGATTATCTAACTTTAAGTCTTTAATTGCAATTTGCTCACCAGATTTGAGCTTTTCAATTATTAGTTCAAATATTTTTTTATTAATTTCAGTAAATAATTTAATATTTTCAATTAAATATATATTTGCTTGTAACAAATTTAGGTTATTCATTATTAAATATAATAAAGAAAACTCTTTAAGTTCTACACTAGTTAGTGATTGGCTATCATTAAAATGTTTTTTGGTTGCATCTAGTGATTTAGTTCTTTTAACAAAAAACTTATTCTTATTTTGATAAGAATGAGGTGTCAATTCTGCAATTTTTTCTAAGAAATACTCTAATACATATTTTTTTATTAAATCGTCTTTAATTGTATTAACAATACTTCTCAATTTTTTTTCAAAAATTGCTAATGAAGAAGGGTCATTTTTTGTTTGTTTTTTATAGTGACTAAAAATAAATTGATGAATAGACAGCTTACTTTGTTTGGTAAAATCAATGAAATTATCTTTTCCATTTTTATTAACATAACTATCTGGATCTTCTTTATTTGGTAAAAATAGAAATGAAATTTGTTTTTCAGGTTTTAATTCTTTAATAGAATTCTCTGCTGCTCTTAATGCAGCTTTATAACCACTTTCATCACCATCAAAGCAGATAATAATATCATCAAAAAATTGATTTAGAGTTAAAATTTGTTTATCTGTTAAAGAAGTTCCAAGATTCGCAACTACATTATCGACTCCATTTTTGCTTAAACCGACTACATCCATATAGCCCTCGACTAAATAAATGTGATCTGTTTTATTAGAAAGTTGTCGAGCTAAATCTAAATTATATAAATTTGATCCTTTTTTAAAAAAATTTGTTTCAGGTGAATTAATATATTTAGCTAAATAGTCCAAATTTTCAATTATTCTTCCACCTAAAGCTATTGGTTGACCTGAAATATTATTGATTGGAAAAATTAATCTACCTCTAAATCTTTCAACATATATTTTTTTTTTTTCATCCAAGTAAAACAAACCGGTTTCAGATAAAGCTTGCTCACTATAATTACTTTTTAATTTTTCAAATAAATTAGGATTTTTTTCTATATATCCAATTTTAAATTTTTTAACTTCATCTTTAGTTAAAGATCTATTTTTTAAATAATCTCTTGCAAAAGAATAATTTTCATTTTTTAGTAATTCATTATGATAAAAATCTACATATTGTCTAAAGATTGATTGGTACTCTTTCCATTTTTTTTCCCTTATCTCATCTTGTTTTGAAAACATATAAGGTTGCATCCCAGCTAATTGAGCTAAATGTTTGACCGCCTCACCAAATTTAAGATTTTGAATTTTCATTACGAAATCAAAAATGTTTCCATGCTCTGATGTTGCAAAACAATGATAGAATTCTTTTTCATCATTGACAGTAAATGACGGAGTTTTTTCATTTTTAAAAGGAGATAAACCAACAAACTCTTTTCCCCTTTTTTTTAGAACAACAGACTTTGATACAACAGTTGAAACTTTTAACCTTGTTTTAATTTCATCAAGATATTCTTTAGGATATTTCATTAACTATTTAACAATTCTTTAATAAGAGGACCTGCTTTTGCAAAATCAATTTCATCTGAATGTAGTTTCTTTAATTCACCCATAACTTTTCCCATGTCCTTGAGTGAATTTGCACCAAGTTTAGAAATCAGTTCTGCACAAATTTTTTTAGTTTCCTCCTCACCAAGCTGTTTTGGTAAAAACCCAGTTAAAATATTATATTCATTTTGCTCTATCTCTAGGAGATCTGTCCTATTGTTTTTTTTGTAGATATCTATCGATTCGGCCCTCTGTTTAACCATTTTTTTTAGAAGCTTTTTTATGTCTTCATCATCTGTTTCTTTTTTATTTGGACCGGACCTATTTGAAATATCCAGATCCTTTATTGATGATAAAATTAACCTATAAGTTGATATTTTTGTTTTATCTTTGGCTTTTAAGGCGTTTTTATATTCAGTTTCGATTGTCTCTTTTAATGGCATATATTTTTAATCTACTTCAAAGAAAAAAATCTTCAAAAGAAAAATTGTTTTTTTACAATTTTATAATACATCTCTGTTGCGATAATAAATCAATTATTGTATTAACCTTTAACTTATGAGTTGTAATTGATCAAAAAAGCAAAAAAAACAAACTCAAAAAATTCTAAAAATCACACAGGCGTTTTAGTTCTTGAAAACAAGAGAGTTTTCAAGGGTATAGGAATTGGATACCAAGGAGAAGCAACCGGTGAGATTTGCTTTAACACCTCTCTTACAGGATACCAAGAAATAATTTCTGATCCTTCTTATGCGGGTCAGATTATTAACTTTACCTTCCCACATATTGGAAATGTTGGAACTAACAAAGAGGATGTTGAGTCTGACAAAATCTGGACAAGAGGTGTGATCTTTAATTCTGAAATAACCTCTCCTTCAAATTATAGAGCATTTTTGCATTTAGATTCCTGGCTCAAAAAAAATAAAATTGTTGGAATTACAGGGCTAGATACTAGATGTTTAACAAACTTTATTAGAGATAAAGGGGCGCCTAAGGGAACAATTTCTTATTCAAAAAATGGAAAATTTAATGTTAGCAAACTTTTAAACTCAACCATTAAATGGAGTGGATTAAAAAATCTTGATCTTGCAGAAACTGTAACAACCTCAAAAAACTATATTTGGAAAGGACTTAAAACTTGGAAGAAAGAAACAGGATATAAAAAAAATACAAAAAATTCTTTTCATGTGGTCGCAATTGATTATGGAATTAAAAAGAATATTTTAAGATATTTTTCAGACTTCAAATGTAAAGTAACGGTCGTTTCTTGCAAAACTTCTGCTGAAAAAATACTAGATCTTAAACCGCATGGAATATTTTTATCCAATGGTCCCGGTGATCCTGCAGCAACAGGAAAATATGCAATAGAAATACTTAATAAATTAATTAAAAAAAATTTACCTATATTTGGAATTTGTTTAGGTCATCAAATTTTAGCATTGGCTTTAGGCGGGAAAACAAAAAAAATGAAGTTAGGACATAGAGGTGCAAACCATCCCGTCAAAAATTTAGTGCATGATAAAGTTGAAATCACCAGTCAAAATCATGGTTTTGTAGTTGTTGAAGAAACTTTACCAAAAAAAATTGAAATAACTCATAAATCTCTTTTTGATAATACCATTGAAGGAATAAGACTTAAAAACAGACCAATATTTTCAGTACAATATCATCCAGAGTCAAACCCTGGACCACAAGATAGTGTCTACTTATTTCAAGAATTTATTAACAACATAAAAAAAAATGCCAAAAAGAAGAGATATTAAAAAGATATTAGTTGTGGGAGCTGGACCCATTATCATTGGTCAAGCATGCGAGTTTGATTATTCAGGCACTCAAGCTTGTAAGGCATTAAAGGATGAGGGTTACAAAGTGATCTTAATTAACTCAAATCCTGCAACTATTATGACTGATCCAGATGTTGCAGATAAAACATATATTGAACCAATAACATTAGAAGTTTTAGAAAAAATACTTCAAAAAGAGAAGCCAGATGCAATCCTACCAACTATGGGTGGTCAGACTGCACTTAATCTTGCAATGGAAGCTGAAAAAAAAGGAATTTTAAAAAAATATAAGATTGAGCTCATAGGGGCAAATTCTAAGGCAATTGCCAACGCAGAAGATAGGAAAAAATTTAGAAAAAATATGATCGACATTGGTTTAGATTTACCTAAATCAGAAATTGTAAACAATATCAACCAAGCATCAAAAGTTTTAAAAAAAATTGGTCTTCCTGCAATTATAAGACCTGCATTTACACTTGGAGGTCTTGGTGGTGGTATAGCTAAAAATAAAAAAGACTATCTTAAAATAATTAAAAGTGGGCTTCACGAGTCCCCAGTTAGTCAGGTATTGGTTGAAGAATGTTTAGAAGGCTGGAAAGAATTTGAGATGGAAGTTGTAAGAGATAAAAAAGATAACTGCATCATCATATGCTCAATTGAAAATGTTGATCCGATGGGAATACATACTGGTGACTCAGTAACTGTTGCTCCAGCGCTTACATTGACTGATAAAGAGTACCAAATAATGAGAAATGCTTCTATTGCGTGTTTAAGAAAAATTGGAGTTGAGACAGGTGGATCAAATGTTCAATTTGCAATCAATCCTAAAAATGGCCGAATGGTTGTAATTGAAATGAACCCTAGAGTATCAAGATCATCAGCACTTGCATCAAAAGCAACAGGATTTCCAATTGCAAAGGTTGCTGCAAAACTTGCAGTTGGTTACACTTTAGATGAATTAAAAAATGAAATCACAAAAGTAACACCTGCTTCGTTTGAACCAAGTATTGATTATGTAGTAACAAAAATTCCAAGATTTACATTTGAAAAATTTTCAACTTCTCCAGCAACTCTAGGCACATCAATGAAATCGGTTGGTGAAGCAATGGCCATAGGTAGAAATTTTAAAGAATCTCTTCAAAAAGCATTAGTGTCTCTTGAAACCGGTTTTTCAGGATTAGATAGAATATTTGATGTAGATAAAAAACTAATTGAAAAAAAGCTCAAAGAAAATATTCCCAATAAACTCTTACTAGTTGCAGAAGCAATTAGAAAAAAAATTAATTTAAAAAAAATATTCCTACTATCAAAAATTGATCCGTGGTTTCTAGAGCAAATTAAAGAAATAGTAGACAGTGAAATTAAGATTAAAGGTAAAGGGTTACCCAAGAATTTTAATGAATTTAATAAAATAAAATCAATAGGCTTTTCTGACAAAAAATTAGCAGAGTTAACAAATACATCAGAAGATATAATAAGACGAAAAAGAATTGCCCTTAAAATTTTACCGGTATTTAAAAAAGTTGATACTTGTGCAGCTGAATTTAAATCATTTACACCTTATATGTACTCAACATATCAACGAAATTTCTCAATTAATTCAGAATGTGAAGCAGATCCATCAACTAAGAAAAAGATTATTATTCTAGGTGGTGGTCCTAATAGAATTGGTCAAGGAATAGAATTTGATTATTGCTGCTGCCAGGCGAGTTTTTCATTAAAAGAAGCTGGATTTGAGACAATAATGGTTAATTGCAACCCTGAAACAGTTTCAACAGATTATGATACAAGTGATCGATTATATTTTGAGCCACTCAAAGAAGAATATGTTTTTAATATAATTAAGAAAGAAAAAGAAAAAGGAAACTTAATTGGGATTATTGCTCAATTTGGTGGTCAAACCCCAATTAAACTTGCAAAATTTTTATATGAAAACAGGCTTCCAATCCTGGGAACACAATACACATCGATTGATTTAGCAGAAGACAGAGATAGATTTAGAAATTTACTTAAGAGGTTGAGACTAAAACAGGCTGAAAGTGGAATTGCTAAAACTTTTAAACAAGCTATTCAAATAGCTGACAGAATTGGTTTACCTTTAATGGTTAGGCCCTCGTATGTTCTAGGTGGAAGAGCAATGGAAATAGTTCATGAAAAAAGCCAGCTTAAAAATTTTGTTGAGGAAGCATTTAAAGCAGCCGAAAAAAATCCAATTCTAGTTGATAAGTTTATTAATCATGCAATGGAAGTTGATGTTGATGCAATATCTGATGGAAAGCAAGTACACGTTGCAGGTATCATGCAGCACATTGAAGAGGCTGGAATTCACTCCGGTGATTCAGCTTGTAGCTTGCCTCCAATATCTATCAAACCGTATTTAATTAAAGAAATTGAAAATCAAACTAAAAAATTGGCTTTGGCTTTAAAAGTTAAAGGTTTCATGAATGTTCAATTTGCAATCAAAAAAGATGAAATTTATGTTATCGAAGTTAACCCCAGAGCAAGTAGGACAGTGCCATTTGTCTCAAAAGCAAAAGGTTTACCTCTTGCTAAAATTGCATCTAGAGTGATGGCGGGTGAAAAATTAACTAAATTTAATTTAAAAGATAATTCTAGAGGAATGTATGCAGTTAAAGAAGCTGTATTTCCTTTTAATAAATTTCCTAATAGTGATTTACTTTTAGGTCCTGAAATGAAGTCAACTGGTGAAGTAATGGGCTTTGATAAAAACTTTGGGATGGCATTTGCTAAAAGTCAAATAGCCTCTGCCAATTCTTTACCAAAACAAGGACTTGCTTTTATCTCTTTAAAAGACTCACATAAGGATGAAGGAATTAATTTAGCAAAAGAACTTATAAAATTAAATTTTACATTATGTGCAACAAGAGGGACTGCTGAATATATTAGAAAACATAAAATGAAATGTAGAATCATCAACAAAGTAAGCAGTGGATCTCCTCACATAGTAGATATATTAGACTCTAAAAAAATTGCATTGGTAATTAATACTGGTGGAGGAAATACTGAGCATAGATTAAATGATGCAATTGCACTTAGAAGAGGAACTCTCAAAAATAAAGTCCCTTATTGTACTAATATGTCAACTGCGCTTGCATGTTTGGAAGCAATAAGATCACTTAAAACTAAAAAGTTAGAAGTTATATCACTTCAAGATATTTAAGTATTTACTTTCCAATCTGTCTCAAAAGTTACATAATTTACTTGTATACATCTTCTTTCTTTAACTATTTTCTTTTTTTCCATTCCGTGCCAAGTATCAGGGCCGCTAGTAAAAAGATATCCATAATTATGTTTATAAGGAACTGTTTTTACTTTTTCTAGTTTTTGATTGTAAAAATCTGTGCCTAATTCTTCTGACTCATTTGCGATATTTACAAAAATTAATCCTGACATCAATTTTTCTTTGATATCACAATGAGGTTTAAGCCAAAATCCTTCTCTATCACAAATAACTTCAACTCTTACATAAGAATTTGATAAATCTTTGTTAATCATTTTTGAAATAGTTTGATATACTTCTTTAGTTTGAAGTTCGTTAATAAATCTTACTAAGTGTGGAAATTGTAAAGCGTTTTCCTTAGTTATAAAACATCTAAATTTAATTGCTTTACCTCCGGATGCAATTCCTTCCCTAAACTCTGCAGCTCCACCGTCAATAGCTCTTGTTCCATCATAATTAAGATTATGTTTACTAACATCTGGAATATCTGCTTTAATAATTTCCTCTATCGCTTCATTTGTAAGAGCATTAGTGTATTCCCAATGATCAAAGGGAAATTCATGCTTTTTAGATTTATCTTTAATTGAATTTAGAAATGACATTAAGAATTAATTTTTTGTTTAATGATATTCGCTACTCTATTCGTTTCATCTAGTTTTTGATAGCTCCAATTTTCCACTTCTTCACCTAAATTTCTTATTATATTTAATTCTCTAAATAAATTTCTAAATTCTTGAAATCTTTTATCATTTTTTCTTGGTAAAATATTTGCGACAAAAATAGGTTTTCCAGTTAATGCTGCCTCTGAAATCATGGAACTTGAGTCACATGTAACAACTATACTATCAGATATAGATAAAGCAGATAAATAAGCTTTTTTATCGATATTATCTATAATTGTATGATTTTCTCCAAAATATTTTTTTGCAAAATCAATTGAATTTTTTGGAGTTCTCATAGATGGAATTACAACAAGTTGAAGGTCATTTTTTTTTAATAAACTATTTAAAATAGAAAAAATATTTTTCATATTCTCTAAGGAATAATCATAATACTTTGTTGGGCCACCCAAAATTAATGAACAAATTTTTCTATGATCTTTTTTAATAAATGAACTTAAATAATCTTTATTTTTTATAATCTCTTCATCCGTAAGATAGTGAATTGCACCTTTTGTACTAATTACATTTTGACCTTTTATAGAGTCATGCTCAGGAGCAACAATAAAATCAAAATGATTAAAGTTTACCTTTGGATCTTGGATATGAATGTTGATTACCTTTTTTTTTGAATTATTTTTTAAGTGAATTGAAGGAATTACACTTTTACGTCCACAAGAGATAATTATATCAAAGTCAGGTAGGTCAATTTTTTTATAAACACTTTGTGAAATTGGAGTAAGTTTAGGAGGAATCATTTTCCAAAAATTATTTAGTTCAACTGTCTGGTGAGTAAAATCAATGTCTAAAGCTTTTGCCAGTCCCTCTACTTGGCTGATCATTCCATGCATGCCTTGAGTCAATAATATACCTTTTAATTTGTTCATTAATTACTATATAGCTTTCATATGAGTCAAAATCCAACTAAACACACAAAAGTGTTAATAATTGGATCCGGTCCAGCTGGATATACTGCAGCAGTTTATGCGGCACGCGCAATGCTAAATCCAATTTTAGTTTATGGGTCTGAGCCTGGTGGACAATTAACAACAACTACTGATGTTGAAAATTATCCAGGTTTTGCTGACGTGATACAAGGACCTTGGTTAATGGACCAAATGAAAGATCAGGCAAAAGCAGTTGGAACTGAGATGATTGAAGATCATATTGGTTCTGTAAATTTAAAATCTAAACCTTTTGAGGCAATTGGAGATAGTGGTCAAAAATATACTGCAGATAGCATAATTATTTCTACTGGTGCGCAAGCAAGATGGTTAAATCTTAAATCAGAACAGGAATTTAGGGGTTTTGGTGTTTCTGCTTGTGCAACATGTGACGGATTTTTTTTTAAAGAAAAAGAAGTTGCGGTTGTTGGTGGTGGTAATGCTGCAGTTGAAGAGGCAATGTTTCTTACAAAGTTTGCCTCAAAAGTAAAATTAATTCATAGACGAGACAGTTTAAGAGCAGAAAAAATGTTACAAAAAAAACTAATGGAAAATAAAAAAATTGAAATAGTTTGGGACTCGATTGTAGAGGATGTAATTGGAGACACAGAGCCTAAAAATGTAAAAGGAATTAAAATTAAAAATTTAAAAACCAATAAAATTAAAGAGATTAAAGTTGATGGTTTATTTATAGCAATTGGACATGATCCAGCGACATCATTATTTAAGGAACAATTAAAAATGGATAAAGAAGGTTATTTAATAACTAAACCAGATTCTACTGAAACTAATATCCCTGGAGTTTATGCTGCTGGAGATGTAAAAGACAAGACTTTTAGACAAGCTGTAACTGCTGCAGGAATGGGTTGTATGGCTGCACTAGAAGCTGAAAAATTTTTATCTCACTAAATTAAGATAAACTCTCACAAAATAACTTAATTCTCTCCATAGCTTTTTTTAAATTTTTCATTGAAGTTGCATAGGAAATTCTGAAGTATCCATCTAAACCAAATGCTGAACCTTGTACTACAGCAACATTTGATTTTTCTAGTAACTTTTTAACAAAATCTGTGTCTGTCTTCAATTTTGTTTTTTTGTTCAATAAACCTTTGCAACTTGGAAATACATAAAAAGCACCATTTGGTGTTAAACAATTAATTCCTTTAATATTATTTAAACTTTTAACTATAAAATCTCTTCTCTCTTTAAATGCTATAGATCTCTTTTTAATAAACCCTTGATTACCATTTAAAGCTTCAACTGCAGCTGCCTGGCTTATTGAAGATGGATTTGAGGTAGATTGAGATTGAATCTTACGAATAGCTTTAATTATATCCTTAGGACCCGCAGCATACCCTATTCTCCAGCCTGTCATTGCATATGATTTACTCACACCATTCATTGTAAGAGTTCTATCTTTTAACTTGGAAATTTGAGCAATTGTGAAAAAATTAAAATTATCGTATTTTATATGTTCATATATATCATCACTTAAAATATAAACTTTTTTATTTTTAATTAAAACTTTTGCTAAATCTTGAATTTCTTTTTTAGTATATCCTGCTCCAGTAGGGTTTGAAGGTGAATTAAGAATTATCCATTTTGTTTTTTTTGAAATAGCTTTTTTTAATTTTTTAGCAGTTAGCTTAAATCCTTCTTGCTCTGTACATTTGACTATTTTTGGTTTTCCTCCAGCTAGTAAAACCATATCGGGATATGAAACCCAAAAAGGAGCAGGTATTATAACCTCATCTCCCTTATTTAAGGTTGCCATAAAAGCATTATAAATTACTTGCTTACCTCCAGTTCCAACTGTTATTTGGTCAGCTGAGTAATTTAATTTATTTTCTCTTTTAAATTTTCTTATAATTGCTTTTTTTAGTGCCAGTGTTCCATCTACAGGCGTATATTTAGTTTCACCACTTTTGATTGCTTTTATTGCTGCTCTTTTTATGTTGTCTGGTGTGTCAAAATCTGGCTCTCCAGCGCCAAGACCAATAATATCTTTTCCAGCTGCTCGAAGTTCTCTAGCCTTTTGGGTAACAGCAATTGTTGGTGATGGTTTAATTCTTTTTAAACTGTCTGATATTATGCTCATTGAAATATAAATTAATTCTACTACGTTCTTTAATATATGGAAAATACTTATCAAGATTTAATTACAGATATTCAGAGTAAAAATCCAAAAATTAGTGGAAAACTCGAGGGTGGTAAAAAATTTAAAATTAAATCTGATTTTAAACCTGCAGGTGACCAGCCAAATGCTATCAAAAAATTAGTTAGTGGTGCAAATAAAGAGGAATTCAATCAGGTTTTGCTTGGAGTAACTGGTTCTGGAAAAACTTTTACCATGGCAAAAGTAATTGAAGCAACAAATAGACCTGCATTAATTTTGGCTCCAAATAAAACTCTTGCTGCTCAGCTATATGGTGAAATGAAAACATTTTTCCCTGATAACGCTGTCGAGTATTTTGTATCTTACTATGATTATTATACACCTGAAGCATATGTTCCTAGATCTGACACTTATATAGAAAAAGAAGCATCTATTAATGAACAAATAGATCGAATGAGACATTCAGCTACAAGATCACTTCTCGAAAGAGATGATGTTCTTATCGTTGCCAGCGTTTCTTGTATTTATGGTCTAGGATCAGTTGAGGCGTACAGTAAAATGACTTTAACTCTTCAAAAAAATTATGAGTATAACAGAGAACAAATAATTAAATCTTTAGTTTCTTTGCAATATAAGAGAAATGATCAAAATTTTTATAGAGGTACTTTTAGAGCACGTGGGGAGTATTTAGAAATTTTTCCTTCTCATTTAGAAGACAGAGCCTGGAGGTTAAGTTTATTTGGAGACAAACTGGAGAAAATTGAGGAGTTTGATCCACTCACAGGAGATCAAGTAAGAGAATTAAGTTTGGTTAAAGTTTATGCAAATAGTCATTATATCACTCCAAAACCAACTATTGAACAAGCCGTTATCAATATAAAAAAAGAGTTAGAAATTACTCTTAAGAAACATAAAGCAGAAAATAAGTTACTCGAGGCACAGAGATTGGAAGAGAGAACTAAATTCGATCTTGAAATGATTGAAGCAACTGGTTCTTGTGCGGGTATTGAAAATTATTCAAGATTTTTATCAGGAAGAAAACCAGGGGAACCACCTCCTACTCTTTTTGAATACTTTCCAGATAATACATTAATTTTTGTAGATGAATGTCATGTGACAGTTCCTCAACTTAATGGAATGTATAAAGGTGATAGATCTAGAAAAAGTACCTTAGCTGAATATGGTTTTAGACTTCCTTCTTGCATGGATAATAGACCATTAAAATTTGAAGAATGGGATTTAATGAGAACTCAAACAGTATTCGTATCAGCAACACCTGGTCCATGGGAATTAGAACAAACTAAAGGGAAATATATAGATCAGGTTATTAGACCTACAGGACTTATAGATCCACCAGTTGAGATAAGACCTGCAAAAAATCAAGTCGATGATCTTATGCATGAATGCAAAAAAGTAGTCGAAAAAAATCATAGAGTTTTAGTCACAACTCTCACAAAAAAAATGGCAGAAGATTTAACAGAATACCTTCATGAGAATGGAGTTAAAGTTAGATATTTGCATTCTGATATAGACACTCTCGAAAGAATTGAAATAATGAGAGATTTAAGGATGGGTGTATTTGATGTTTTGGTTGGAATAAACCTTTTAAGAGAAGGTTTAGACATACCTGAATGTGCATTAGTTGGAATTTTAGATGCAGACAAAGAGGGCTTTTTAAGATCTGAAACTTCATTAATTCAAACAATTGGTCGAGCAGCAAGAAATGTTGAGGGTAAAGTTATTTTATATGCTGATAAAGAAACAAAAAGTATCAAAAAAGCTATTCAAGAAACTGATAGAAGAAGATCTATTCAACTTGCATATAATAAAAAACACAAGATAGATGCTAAATCAGTAAAAAAAGAAATTAGTGATATTCTAGAAAGTGTATATGAAAAAGATTATGTAAAAATAAGCGAGGGATCTAATGTTGGTGGAAATCTAAAAAAACATCTTAAAGCTCTTGATAAAAAGATGAAAGAATCTGCTTCAAACCTTGAGTTTGAAGAAGCAGCCAAAATAAGAGATGAAATAAGAAAATTACAAAGTACTGAACTTGAAATAACTTTAAACCCTAAGATTAGACAGTATGATGTAAAAAATAAAGTTTACCCAAAAGGCAGATCAACTCTAGGTATGCCTGGTACAAGAGTTACAAAAAAAAGGGATAAAAAGTGGAAGCACGGAAGATAATAATTACTGGTGGAGCTACTAGAATAGGTGCAGCAATTGCTGAGAAATTATCTGGTCCAAATATAGAAATTACCATCCATTACAATAAATCAAAATCTAAAGCAGAAAGTTTAAAGAAAAAATTACAAAAATTTGGAACAATAGTCTATTTGGTCAGTGGTGATTTAAGTAAAGAAAGAGACATACGTAAAATAATTAAATTATCTAAATCAAAAATGAGATTCTTTGATTGCTTAATAAATAATGCTTCATTATTTGAAAACGATAAATTGGAAAATTTTACCTCTAAGAGCTGGGAAAATCATATTTCTACAAACCTTAGGGCTCCTGCTCTTTTATCAAAAGAATTCTCAAAAAATGTCAGAGGTAAAAATAACAATATCATTAATATAATTGATCAAAGAATATTTAAATTAACTCCATATTTTTTCTCATACACATTAAGCAAAACTGGCCTATATACTTTAACTAAAACAAGTGCGATGAGCCTATCACCAAATATACGAGTTAATGGGATAGCTCCAGGCCCAACAATCAAAAATAAAAGACAATCAGAAAAACATTTCAAAAATCAATATTTAGCTACACCACTTAAAAAACAAGTTGATGTTAATGAGGTTTCTAATGCAGTTGACTTTTTTATAAAAAACAGTTCTATTACAGGCCAAGTTTTGGCAATAGATAGTGGTCAAAGCTTAAATTGGCAGACACCAGATATTATTAAAGGCAAAGAATGAAAAAAAATAATCTCAAAATTGTAAAAATAGATAAAAATAAAAGTTTATTTAACTACGAGAAAAAAATTCTTATAAATGAATTAATTTTAGATTTAAAGCTTGGCTATTATGATTTTGAGAAAGAGAAAGCACAAAAAGTAAAATTTAGTTTGGAAATTGATTATCAAGATAAAAAGCCTTCAAATGATAAAGATCTTAAATCAATAGTAAATTATGCAACTATTGTTAAATTAATTAAAAAATTAATTAAAAAGAAGCACTATAATTTTTTAGAAACTTTGGCCGAAGCAGTTTTTGATGAACTTTTTAAGGATAAGAGAATAGGTAAAATAATGTTAAAAATTGAAAAGCTGGAAATTTTAAAAGAATGTTCATCAGTTGGTATTCAAATTACCAAAAAAAGAAGTCATGATAAGTTCTGAAGTTGGTAAAGAAGTAATAAAAAAAGAACTCCCTTTAATTCCTAAACTACCTGGCGTTTATCGAATGTTAAATGATAAAGGAGACATCCTTTATGTTGGAAAAGCAAAAAATTTACCAAACAGACTTAAAAGTTATATCTCTGAAAAAAATCATATTATTCGGACTGAAAGAATGTTGTCTCAAACTGTTAGACTTGAAATTACAACTACTACAAATGAAAGTGAGGCCTTATTATTAGAAGCTAATTTAATTAAAAAACATAAACCTAAATTTAATATATTGCTGAAAGACGATAAGTCTTTTCCTTATATATTTATTTCTAAGCATGAATTCCCTCGTATAGAAAGGCATAGGGGGGCAAAAAACAAACTTGGTAAATATTACGGGCCTTTTGCAAGTTCACTTGCTGTTAATAGTGCAATAAAAACTCTTCAAAGAATATTTTTGTTGAGATCTTGTACTGATAAACAAGTAGAAGCAGGAGACAAAACTTGTTTTAATTATTTTTTAAAAAGGTGTGCTGGTCCATGTGGTGGAAAGATAAATAAAGAGGACTATGCTAAATTAGTAGAGGCAGCAGACGAGTTTTTGAGTAAAGGTCGATCTAGAAAGATACAGCAAACACTTTCATCACAAATGGAGAATGCAAGTGAAGAATTAGATTTTGAAAAGGCTGCGATAGTAAGAGACAAGATAAAGTCTTTAAATATCATTCAATCATCATTAACAATTAGTGATGTAAATTTGACCGAAGCTGATGTAATTGCTGGATATAAAGAGTCAGGCAAAACTTGTATTCAAGTATTTTTCTATAGGTCAAAACAAAATTGGGGTAATCAAGCTTTTTTTCCAAAACATGACCCTGATGAAAATTTTAGCAACATATTAAATTCATTTGTATCTCAATTTTATGAAAACAAAGCTGTTCCGCGTTCAATTATTCTTAGTGAAGAAATTAAAGAAAAAAAACTAATTGAAAAAACTCTCTCAAAAAAAGAAAATAAGCAAATAAATATTTCTATTGCAAAAAAAGGATCAAGACTAAAAGTTATAAATCTTGCAATTAAAAATGCTAAAAATAGTTTAAGTAGAAATCTTTATGAAAATCAAAATAACAGAGAATTACTTAATAAAATTTCAAAAAAATTTAAAATTGAAAATAATATTAGCCTTATAGAAGTATATGATAATAGCCATATTCAAGGCACAAATAGTGTTGGCGCATTAATTACTTATGGTGAAGAGGGTTTTGTTAAAAAAAGATACAGAAAATTTAATATTAAAAACGAAAATTTCAAACAGGATGACTATGGAATGATAAGAGAAGTTTTGGGAAGAAGGTTTAAGAGAGCAATACAAGAAAAAGGAAATTTTTTAAGCTTTCCTGATTTAGTGCTTATAGATGGCGGAAAAGGACAATATTCATCAGCCAGAGAAACACTCAATGAATTTGGTTTAAACGAAATTCCTGTAATAGCAATAGCAAAAGGGAAATTCAGAAATAGTGGGAATGAAACATTTTTTCACAATGGTAAAGAGTATAAATTTACAAAAAATGATCCTACTCTTTTTTTCTTGCAGAGGGTACGTGATGAAGCCCATAGATTTGCAATAAGTGCCCATAGAGCTAAAAGAAAAAAAGGGATTAGTAAGTCTTTACTTGATCAAATTGAAGGTATTGGGTCTATAAGAAAAAGAGCATTATTAAACCATTTTGGATCTGCGAGGGCAGTAGAATCTGCTAGTCTTGATGAAATAAAATCAGTAGAAGGTGTTGAAACAATAGTTGCAAAAAAAATATATAATTTTTTTCATGAATAAATTTAAATATGCTTAGAAAAATCCCTAATATTTTAACTATTGGTCGAATATTGATTGTTCCTTTCTTTGTATTGGCATTTTATTTACCAGGTTTTTATGGTGATCTTACTGCTTTGATTTTATTTATAGTTGCTTCCTTTACTGACTTTTTGGATGGAATGTTAGCTAGATTATTAGGTGAAGAATCAAAGTTAGGAGAATTATTAGATCCTATTGCAGATAAAATTATTGTAGCTACCGCTTTGATACTTTTAGTAATGGATGGTACTATTCGTCATTATGAAGTTATTGCAGCAATAATAATTCTTACAAGAGAAATTTTGATCTCTGGATTAAGAGAATTTTTAGCAAAGGGTAAAATTAAACTTCCTGTTTCAAACTTAGCTAAATTAAAAACTGTTTTACAAATGGTATCTATTGCTCTCTTACTTTCTGGTGAAACTGGTAACAAAATTATAAATTTTCAAGATTATAATGCTCAAACAATTGGAATAATCTTATTATGGTTGTCAGCTGCACTTACTTTGTTTACTGGATATGAATATATGCGTAAAGGAATTGATCACGCAATATCTGTGGACAACAAAGATTAGGCTGCTTTTTTCTTTCTAACTAAGTTTTGATAGCTCTTATTTAAATCTATAATTAAATCACAAACTTTAAATTGATTTTCTGCTATGCAAGATACTGGTGTTACTTCTGCAGCTGTCCCTGTTAAAAAACAACCAACAAAATTTGAGAGCTCTGAGGGTTTAATTTTTCTTTCATGGACTTTGATATTTTTTGATTTAGCAATATCAATAACTGTTCGTCTTGTAATACCATCTAAAAATGAGTCTGGTATTGGTGTGTGTATCTCATCATTTTTATCTTTAAAGAAAATATTTGCACCTGTTGCCTCAGCTACATTTCCTTCATGATCTAACATTAATGAGTCTGTATATCCTTGTCTCTCAGCTTCATGTTTTGATAGCGTACAAATCATATAAAGTCCTGATGCTTTAGTGTCCCAAGGAATTGTATCTGGCGCTGGTCTTTTCCAGTTAGAAATATTTAGTTTTATGCCCTCAATTTTTAATTTTGGATCAAAATATGATCCCCATTCCCATGTTGCAATAGCAACATGAATTTTTGTTTGTTGTGCTGAAATCGCCATCATTTCACTTCCTCTCCAAATTGTTGGTCTTACATATCCATTTTCTACTTTTTGAATTGCAATTATTTTGTTGCAGGCATCATTAATTTCTGTCTCTGAATATGGAATTTTCATACCCATTCTTTTTGCTGAATAAAAAAGTCTTGCTGTATGTTCTTCTAGTTTAAATATAGATCCATCATAAACTCTTTCCCCTTCGAAAACACAACTAGCATAATGTAAACCATGGTTTAAAACGTGTATTTTGGCGTCAGCCCAATCTACGAGCTCATTATTGTACCAAATTTTTCCTGATCTTTTATCGTACGGTATCATTTATGAAATAAAATTATTACTGAAAATTATCTTTGTATCTGTAATATGTCAATATAACTTACCCATTATGAAAGAACTTTTATATTTAAAGGATGATCAACTAAAAAATGTAATAGAAAAATTATTTGTTGGATATAGGGAGATATTTTCAGATTCTAAAAAAATTCTTGATAGATACTCAATTGGATTAGCCCATAATAAAGTCATTCATTTATTATCAATGTACGAAGGTATTTCAATTTCTGAATTATTAAAAAGATTGAAGGTTACTAAGCAAAGCCTCAACAGAGTGCTTAAAGATTTGATTAAATTAGAAGCAATTGAATTTAGAAAAAACGATCAAGATACAAGAATAAAACATATTTATTTAAATGATAAAGGTAAAAATATTTCTGATGAAATATTTCAGTATCAAAAAAAAAGAATTTATAATGCTTTACTCAAATCCAAATCTGAAGAGGTATTAAACTTTGACAGTGTACTACATAAAATTATAAATGGATGATTTTTTAGCTCACATACTTATTGTTGATGATGATGAAGGAATAAGATCATTGGTGAAAAAATATCTTAATGAAAATAAATATTTGATTAATACATCAAGTAGTGCTGAAGATGCTGTTGAAAAAATCAAAATTATAAAATTTGACTTGATAATTCTTGATATAATGATGCCTGGTAAAAGTGGATTAGAATTTATCAAAGAAAATAAAAAAACTCTTGATACTCCAGTAATTTTATTGACAGCAAAAGGTCAGGCACAAGAAAGAGTAGAAGGTTTAGAAATTGGTGCTGATGACTATTTACCAAAACCCTTTGAACCAAAAGAATTACTTTTAAGAATTAAAAATATTTTAGATAGAACAAAAAAAATTGAGCAAAAAAGAATTATTAAATTTCAAAATATTAGAATTGATCTTAACAAACAATTAATTTTCAAAAATGAAACAGAATATAAAATAAATAATACAGAAAAAATTATTTTAGAAAAAATGATTAACAATCCAGGCAAAACTTTTCAAAGAATGGAGATAGGCAAATTAATTGATTTAGATAAAGAAAGGTCAATCGATGTGATTATAACAAGATTAAGAAAGAAAATAGAGTTAGATCCAAAAAATCCTAAATTTCTACAAACAATTAGAGGTGCTGGTTATGTTTTATGGATTGAATAAATTTATAAAAAATTTACTTCCTAAAAGATTATTTTATAGAGCATTATTGATTGTTGCTGTTCCTGTAATAGTAATTCAATTGGTAATTACTATTGTTTTTTTTGACAGTCTTTGGATTAAAACAAATCAAGGTATGACGAGAGCGTTGGTTAATGAAGTTAAAACATTTATTGAAGTTTATAACAATGATAAATATGACAAAAATGAAATTACTAATCTCTTTTCTCTTTACCAAGATTTAAATATAGAATTTATTCAAGATAAAAATTTTAATTATAATTATGATGAAAGATGGTTTAGTCCTATAGATAGAACGCTTAGAAGAGAATTAAAACCAAGGTTTGGTCCTAATGGATATTGGTTTGACACTACAAGTTATAAAGAATTAATTGATATAAGAATTAAGTATCAAGAAGGTTATTTTAAATTTTTAATTCCAAAAGATAGACTTACTAGCTCCTCTGCTAGAATTTTTGGTTTATGGATTACAGTCCCTGCATTTATAATGGTAATCATATCTTTAATATTCTTAAAGAATCAAACTAGACCTATTACAGCTCTTGCTAAAGCAGCTGAAAAATTTGGTAAAGGGGAAGAAATTGAGGAATTTAAACCCTCTGGAGCTTCAGAGATTAGACAAGCTGGTTTAGAATTTGATCGAATGAGAAAAAGAATATTAAGACATCTCAATCAAAGATCGGAAATGTTGTCTGGCATAAGTCACGATCTTAGAACTCCATTGACTAGAATGAAGTTACAAACAGCTTTTATTAAAGACAAAGATATTTCGAGTAAATTAGTCGAAGATATCAATGAAATGGAAAAAATGTTAAATGAATATCTTCAATTTACGAGCTCAACATACATTGAAAAAGATGAATTATTTGATTTAAGTGAATTATTAAATCAAATTATCAAAAAATATAATAATAAAAATATATCAGGAAATATTATTGAGAGAGTCTATTTCAATGGAAGGAAAAATTTAATTAGTAGGTGTATAAATAATCTAATTGATAATGCTTTAAAATATGGAAAAAATATTGATGTAGAACTATCAAAAAATAATACTAACATATTTATTAAAATAGAGGATGATGGTCCTGGAATACCAGAAAAAGAATATGAGAATGTATTTAAACCATTTTATAAAATTGATAAAGGCAGAGGAGAAACAAAATCTAGTGTTGGATTGGGTCTTTCAATTGCCTCAGATATAATTCGTTCTCACGGAGGAAATATAAAATTAGAAAAATCTAAATTTAATGGACTTGAAGTTAGGATCTTTTTGCCCGTTTAATTTTTTTTTTATTTTTTGGCTGTAATTTCTGAAGCTTTTTCTCTAAATTTTCAACTCTCTTAGTGAGCACTTCAAATTCATCTTTGCTTGTAAGTTTCATTTTAAAAACAATTTCATCTCTTTTAGATTTTAAAATTATCATTAATTCATTTGCTAGATCTCTTGAAGAAACTAGACCCTGTTCTAAAAACTTAGTAAATTTATCAAATACAAACTTAGAATTTTTCATATATTTATTTATTATCTTAATATATTTATATCTTATATTTTATTATTTATAATGTTCATTAATAATTTTGACCCAGTTGCAATAGAAATACTTTCATTAGAAATACGCTGGTATTCTCTATCATATATAATTGGTATTCTGATAGGATGGTACTTAGCAAAAAAATTTTTTATAAGTAAAAATATTTATCATAGATTTGATGATTATATCACCTTCGTTATCATTGGATTGATATTGGGTGGAAGATTTGGATATGTTTTATTTTATAACTTAAATTTTTACATAAACAACCCTTTTGATATATTAAAATTATGGCAAGGTGGTATGTCATTTCATGGTGGAGTTTTAGGTATAATTATTGCCAGTATTATTTTTGCAAAAAAAAATGATGATAATATTTTTGAATATCTAGATGTTGTAGCATTAGTATCTCCAATTGGTATTTTTTTTGGAAGAATATCAAACTTCATTAATTCAGAATTATATGGATCAATAACTAATGTGCCTTGGGCAGTAACTTTCATTCAGGTAGATAATCTTCCTAGGCACCCTTCACAATTATATGAAGCACTGTTAGAGGGATTAATTTTATTTTTAATATTAATTTATTTTAAAAATAAATTTTTAAATAAACCTGGTTTAATTTCTGGATTATTTTTAATATTTTATTCAATCTTCAGATTTTTTGTTGAATTTTATAGAGTACCTGATGAACAGCTTGGTTATATATTTTTAAACTTATCAATGGGGCAAGTTATAAGTTTAATATTTATATTATCAGGATTGATTTTATTTTATTTCAAATATGAAAATCGATAAAACAAATAATTTACCGTTAGATCAATTTATTAATTTGGCTCTTTACGATAAAAATAACGGATATTACATGAAAAAAAATCCTTTCGGTAGAAGTGGGGATTTTATTACAGCTCCTAATATTACCAGGCTGTTTTCTGAAATAATTGCAATTTGGACTATAACTTTTTGGAAAAGCATAGGCTCCCCTAAGCAATTTAATTTACTAGAATTAGGGGCTGGAAATGGTGAGATGATGAAAGTAATAAATGAAACTCTAGTGAATTTTCCTGACTGTTACAATGCGTGTAATTTTATTATACATGAGAAAAGTGATTTTCTAGTTAATGAACAAAAAAAAAATTTAAAATCTAAAAAATTTTCATGGTTGGCAAATTTAGAAAAAATAAATTCAGATCCAACAATTTTTTTAGCTAATGAATTCTTTGATGCTATCCCAATTAAACAATTTTTCAAAAAAAAAGATGGTTGGATTGAAAGATTTGTAGATTTAAATGATCCAAAAAAAGCTAAATTTAAAGAAGAAAAAATTGATATTAAGTCAATTGAAAAAAATCTAAATTTTAAAATATCAAAAAATCAAAACATAATTGAATATTCTCCTGAAGCATTTAGATATTTAAAGATTGTTTGTGATTTAATACAAAAAAATGATGGAGGAATGTTAATTGTTGATTATGGCTATGCAGATAGCAAAATGCATGAAACTCTTCAAGCAGTAAATAATCATAAATATTCAAACATTTTAGATAATATTGGAGAGTCAGATATAACTTATAATATAAATTTTCATTCCTTTGAAAAATTTATAAATCAATTTAAAGAAGTTAATTCAATTTTTACAAACCAAAAAAAATTTTTGACAAATATGGGGATTATTCAAAGAGCAGAAATAATAAGTAAAAATATAGTGTTTTCTAAAAAAACAGATCTATTTTACCGAATAAGACGTTTAATTGATGAAAAACAAATGGGTGAATTATTTAAAGTAATGCTTATAAAAAAAAAGAAAAATATTTTTAAGATAGGTTTTTCAAATTGATAAAATCAAAAAAACTTTTGAAAATAAAAAATATAAAACACGGTTTTTTTAATAAAATTGGTGGTAAATCAAAAAAAATCTATAGTAGCTTAAATTGTGGCCCTGGCTCTAAAGATGATCCATTAAGTATTAAAAAAAATTTAGAGATTGTAATAAAAAAAATAAGTAAAACTGCCAAAAATATTTTTTTACTTCATCAAATTCACGGTAATCAGTTTGTTTATATTGATCAGAAAAATATATTTAAATCAAAACCTAAAGCAGACGCAGTGATTACCAACCAAAAAAATTTACCTATTGGTATTTTAACTGCTGACTGTGTGCCAATATTAATCTGTGATGAAAAAAAAAATTTCATTGCTGCAATTCATGCTGGTTGGAAGGGTGCTTATAAGGATATAATTAGCAAAGTAATCAATTTTATGATTAAAAAAGGATCTGATCCTAAAAATATTACTGCAGCTATTGGACCAGCTATCTCATTTAAGAATTATGAAGTCAAGGAAGATTTTAAAAGAAAATTTATAAAAAAAGATAAAAAAAATTATAAATTTTTTAAAATAAAGCAAAAAAAGCTATATTTTAATTTACCTAATTATATAAAATCTTGCCTTTTGAAGAATAAAATAAAAAATATTGAAACAATTAATATTGATACATTTAATATTAAAAATAATTTTTTTAGCGCAAGAAGAGCTTTAAAGTTAAATCATGATGATTATGGTAGAAATATTTCAATAATTATGCTTAATTAGGTTTTTTAATGAAATTATTATCTGGAAACAGCAATAAGCCACTCTCAAAGCAAATTGCTAAATATTTAAAAACAAAATTAGTAAACTCCAGTATTAGAAAATTTTCTGATGGAGAAATTTATATTGAAATTAATGAAAACATTAGGGGTAACAGTATATTTATTATTCAATCAATTTCATCTCCGGCAAATGATAATTTAATGGAACTGTTACTTTGTATCGATGCTTTAAAAAGATCATCAGCCAAAAATATTACCGCTGTTATTCCGTACTTTGGATATGCAAGACAAGATAGAAAAGTTGTTCCAAGAACATCAATTTCTGCCAAACTAGTTTCTAATTTAATAACAAAAGCTGGTGCCGATCGAGTAGTGACTGTTGATTTGCATGCAGGACAAATTCAAGGTTTTTTTGATATTCCAGTCGATAACTTATTCGCAACACCTATTTTTGCAAGACATGTCAAAAAAAGAATAAAAAGTAAAAATTTAATTTGTGTTGCGCCAGATGTTGGGGGAACTGAAAGAGCTAGAGCGCTGAGTAAACTACTAAATGTTGGTTTGGCAATTGTAGACAAAAGAAGACCAAAGCCAGGACAATCTAAAGTGATGAATGTAATTGGTAATGTAAAAGATCAAACATGTATCATAGTTGATGATATAATTGACTCAGGTGGAACAATAATTAATGCTGCTAAGGCTCTTAAAAATAGAGGGGCAAAAGAGGTATATGTTTATATTACTCATGGTGTCCTTAGCGGAGATGCAGTAAAAAAAATTAAAAATTCAGTTATAAAAAATTTAGTAATCACAGACACAATAGATAATGGTGAAAAAGTTAAAAGTGCTAAGAACATTGAAGTTTTACCAATATCAGGCCTTATGGGAGAGGCTATAAAAAGAATATCCAACTCGACTTCAGTTTCAGATTTATTTAAATAATTACCTTGATTATTTATCAACATGGGTTAAAAACCTGTGTTTTTATGATTTCACTAGACGCAAATACGAGAGATAATAAAACTAAAGGTGAACTAAGCGCTATAAGAGATAGTGGAAATGTCCCAGCTATAATTTATGGTGGCAAAGAAAAAAATGAAAAAATCTCTATTTCAAAAAAATTATTAAAGATAACTATAGAAAAAGAAAACTTTTTATCAAATATAGTCACACTTAAGGTAAATGGAAAAGATCAAAATGTATTACCTAGGGAAGTGGTTTACGATGTTTTGACTGATGAACCAATTCACGTTGATTTTTTAAGAGTAGTACCTGGTGTCAAAATCAGGATTGAAGTGCCTGTAGAATTTATTAATCACGAAAAATCACCTGGTCTTAAAAGAGGTGGCGTATTAAATATAGTTAGAAGAAAAGTTGAACTTAAATGTCCAAGTGAAAAAATTCCTGAAAAATTAACAATAGATCTTGATAATGTAGATATTGGAGAAAGTTTTAAAATTTCATCTATAAAATTAGAAAATGACGTTGTCCCAACTATTCAAGGGAGAGATTTTGTAATTGCAACATTAGCAGCACCAACTGTAATGAAAGAACCAGAGAAACCAGCTGAAGCAGATGCAGCTGAAGGTGAAGGAGTGGCAGAGGGTACTGAAGCAGCGTCTGCTGATGGAGAAAAACCAGCAACTGAGGGTGATAAAAAAGAAGGCGATGATAAAAAGCCTGTTGATAAAAAAGCTGCTGAATCAAAAAAATAATCAATTAATTTGAAATCTAATTTCCAATAAAAATTTATGCTTTTATTTGTAGGTCTTGGAAATCCAACGCCAGATAGTGAAAATAACCGTCACAACGTTGGCTTCAAAATCATTGATGCAATTAATAAGAAATTTAGCTTATCAAAACAAAAACCCAAATTTAAGGGATTATTAACTACAGGTAACATTGAAGGTAGAAAGATTTATGCAATTAAACCTTTAACATTTATGAATAACTCTGGAATCTGTATAAGAGAACTTTTAGAATATTTTAAATTTGATCCTGAAGATGTGATTGTATTTCATGATGATCTTGATGTTGAGTTTGGAAAAATTAAAGCAAAATTTGGTGGTTCTAGTGCAGGTCATAACGGTATTGCATCTATAGATAAATTTATTGGAAAAGATTATTCAAGAGTTAGAATAGGTATTGGAAAACCAAAAACACCAATCGAAATCAGTGATTTTGTTTTGCAAAATTTTGACGAAGATGAACTGACCGGTATTGATAAGATTTCTGAAAATATAAATAACTCAATTAAAGATCTGATTGAAAAAAAATTAGATTTATTTTCCAGTACAGTAAATAATAAATAATGAGTTTTAAGTGTGGAATAGTAGGATTGCCGAACGTGGGTAAGTCAACTCTTTTCAATGCATTAACAAATTCAAGCAAAGCACAGGCTGCAAATTTTCCTTTTTGCACGATAGACCCTAACGTAGGTGTCGTTCCTGTGCCTGATGAAAGATTAATTAATCTCGCAAACATATCAAAATCAAAAAAAATAATTAACACAACTATATCTTTTGTAGATATAGCTGGATTGGTTAAAGGAGCATCAAAAGGAGAAGGTTTGGGAAATAAATTCTTATCTCATATTAGAGAAGTTGACGCTATAATACATATGATTAGATGCTTTGACTCAGATGACATACAAAATGTCAACCCAACCGTAGATCCAATTAGAGATTTAGAAATAATTGAAACAGAGATGATGCTAGCTGATTTAGAGTCTATTCAAAAAAGATTAGAAAAAAGCAATAAAAAGAACATTGATGAGGAGCAATTAAAAATTTTAGACATAGCCCAGGAATGTATTAATAATGGAAAAGATCTATCAATTTTAAATGAACAGTTTAATAAAAAAACTTTAAATCAAAGTGGATTATTATCAATAAAGCCAAAAATATTTGTTTGTAATGTAGATGAACAAAGTGTTCAAAATAGAAATGAATACACAAAAAATTTTATTAACAAATATGGTGAAGAAAATACGCTAATTATTTCTGCAGATATAGAAAATCAAATAAATGAATTGGAGAGGGAGGAAAGAAAAAATTACATGAAAATGATTGGTTTAAATCATACAGGATTAGACCTATTAATTAAAAAAGGTTACAAAATTTTAAATCTGGAAACTTATTTTACTTCAGGACCTGAAGAAACTAGAGCTTGGACAATTGAAAAAAATTGTTCTGCACCAAAAGCAGCAGGAGAGATTCACTCAGATTTTGAAAAAGGTTTTATAAGGGCTGAAACAGTATCGTATGAAGATTTTATAAAAAATGAAGGATGGGTGAATTCTAAGACAAATGGAAAAATGAGACTTGAAGGTAAAGATTATTTGGTTAAAGATGGGGATGTTTTAAACTTCCGTTTCAATACGTGACCATATTTTTTTCATACTGAAATAAACTAAGACTGTTAAGATAATTAAATAAACAATGGCCTTAAAACCCATTCTGTGACGTGTTTCTAAATGGGGTTCGGCAGTCCACATTAAAAAAGTTGTGACATCTTTTGCCATTTGTTCAACGGTTGCATTAGTTCCATCAGAATATTCTACTAAACCGTCAGAAAGTTGATTAGACATTTTAATTTTATTTCCGTACATATACTTGTTATAATAAACCCCATCATCTAAAGTTACCCCTGCAGGAGGATCTTCATACCCTTGAAGAAGGGAATAGATATAATCAACTCCACCTCCTCTAGCTTTAGCTAATACAGTCATATCTGGTGGATAAGCTCCTCCATTAGCAGCCTGTGCTGCTTTTTCATTTTCATAAGGCATTACAAATTTATCTGACAGTCTTCCTGGTCTCAAAAACATTTCACCATCTGCATTTGGTCCATCCTTAACCTCGAATGATGCTGCGATAGCTTTTGCTTGTGCTTCTGAAAATTCAGGTCCACCATTTTGAACTAAATTTCTATAACTTAAATATTTCATTGAATGACATGAGGAACATACTTCAGTATAAACTTGATACCCTCTTTGAAGAGCTGCTCGATCAAATTTTCCAAAAGGTCCTTTAAAACTCCAATCAGTCTTTAAATATTCAATTTTTTCAGCTGCATTAGAATTTAATTGAGAGCCGATGATTAATATGATCAATAATGATATTCTAATAAAATTTTTCACTGATTATTTAGGCTATCTTTGTTTTTTGCAGTTGCTAGATTTGGTGATCCACCCAAAATAGGTTCCGTTATACTTAATGGGACAGGTATTGTTCTCTCTTTAAAGCCTAAAACAGGAAGTATAACTAAAAAATGTAAGAAGTAATATGCAGTAGCCACTCTTGCAATTAATAAATATAGACCTTCTGCCGGCATAGCTCCAACGTATCCTAATATCAAGACATCAGCTACTAAGATCCAATAGAACTGTTTATATAAAGGTCTAAAAACTGCTGATCTAATTTTAGATGTGTCTAACCAAGGAAGAGCTGCTAATATTAAAATTGCCGATAACATTGCTATTACTCCTAAAAGTTTATCTGGAACTGATCTTAAGATTGCATAAAAAGGTAATAAATACCATTCTGGAACAATGTGTGCAGGTGTTACAAGCGGATTTGCCTCTATATAATTGTCAGCATGACCTAAAATATTTGGTGTATAAAAAACAAAAAAAGCAAAAACAATCATAAACATCAGCAAAGCAAAGCCGTCTTTAATAACTATATACGGATGAAATGGCACAGTATCTTTTGAAGGTTTTTTAATATCAATTCCTATTGGATTGTTATTTCCTGGCACATGAAGTGCCCAAATGTGTAAAACAACTAGACCTAAAATCAAAAATGGAATTAGGTAATGAAGTGTGAAAAATCTTGTTAAGGTTGGATTATCTACTGAATATCCTCCCCATAACCATGTTACTATCCCCTCACCTACTAAAGGAATAGCACTAAATAAATTTGTGATGACAGTTGCTCCCCAAAAACTCATTTGTCCCCATGGAAGTACATAGCCTAAAAAAGCTGCTGCCATCATTAAAAGATAAATTATTATTCCTATAATCCAAATAATTTCTCTAGGTGATTTATATGAACCATAAAATAAAGATCTAAAGATATGAATATACACTGCTAAAAAAAACATTGAGGCACCATTTGCATGTATATATCTTATTAACCATCCATAATTTACATCTCTCATAATATGCTCAACACTTTCAAAAGCCATATCAGCATGGGCTATGTAGTGCATTGCTAAAACTAATCCAGTTACAATTTGAGTAATTAAACAAAAAGTAAGAATTCCACCAAACGTCCACCAATAATTCAGATTTTTTGGAGTTGGGTAATCTGTCAAATGGTTTGCTAAGGTTAGAAGTGGTAATCTATCATTAAACCATTTTCCAACTTTTGATTTTGGTGTATATTCATGTTCACTCATAAAAATTATCCGATCTTAATTGTATTAGCATCGACAAATTTGTATTCTGGTATTTCCATATTTGTTGGAGCTGGACCTTTTCTAATCCTACCAGAAATATCATAATGGGAACCATGACATGGACAGAACCATCCATTATAATCACCCTTTTGATCTAGAGGTACACATCCTAAGTGAGTACAAACTCCGAGCATGACTAGCCATTCAGGATTTTTTGCACGATCTTCATCTTTTTCCGGATGTTTTAATTCTTTCATGCTTACAGCTTTTGCTTCAGCAATTTCATCCTGAGTTCTTCTTCTTATAAAAACTGGTTTACCTCTCCACAAAACTGTAATTGTATTACCTGGATTAACTGTGCTTACATCTACTTCAGTGCTCGCCAAAGCTTTAACAGAGGCATCTGGATTCATTTGATCAATCATAGGCCAAACAGTTGCGCCTACTCCTACTGCTCCTACAGCATAAGTCGCAGTGAATAAGAAATCTCTTCTATTAGTTTTTTTTTCAGACATCTGTAACTTTAATTAAATATACTTAATATTGATTTTTTCTACTTAATATATGAGTTCATATAATATAAAATAGTAATTTTACTACTGATAGAATGACACATAATTTAGCTAAACTAGGCCCTAAAATTGCATTATTTGAACCAGATATTCCACAAAATACTGCTGCAATAATTAGAACATGTGCGTGTCTAGGAGCTAAACTTGAAATAATTGAGCCATGTGGATTTTTACTAACTGACAAAAGATTTAAGAGAGTTGTAATGGATTATATGGATGTAAAAGATATCGATTTTTATAAAAGTGCTGACTCTTTTTTTAACTCTAAAAAAGATCAAAGAATCATATTGATGACTACTAAAGCTTCTATATCTTATACAAACTTTGAATTTGAAAAAAATGATACAATTTTATTTGGGAGAGAAAGTGCAGGAGTTCCAGAAAAAGTACATAAAATAATAAAAAGTAGACTAAAAATACCTATGGAGAATAATAAACGTTCATTAAATTTAGCATCATCTGTTGCAATTATTTTAGCGGAATGTTTAAAGCAAACAAAATGGATTTAAATATTAAAAAAGATTTAACGAGTAACTGGTTTAAATTACTTCAAGATGCTTTTTGTAATGATATTGTTAATTTAGAAAATCATAAAACCAAATTTATATCCACTACTTGGAAAAAAAATAAAAATAAAGATGAAGGTGGTGGAGAGTATAAAATACTTAAAGATGGAAAAGTGTTTGATAAAGTAGGAGTAAATTTTTCAAAAGTTTATGGAAAATTTCCAAAAAAATTTCAAAAAAATATACTTGGTGCAGATAAAGATCCAAGATTTTGGGCATCTGGTATATCGGTGGTAATGCATATGAAAAATCCATTAATTCCAGCAATGCATTTTAACACTAGATTTATATCAACAACTCAACAATGGTTCGGTGGAGGTATGGATGTAACACCATCTAAAAAAGATGAATTAGAAAAAAAATATTTTCATCAAATATTAAAAAAAATGTGTAATAAACATAACAAAAATTATTACAAGAAATATAAAAAATGGTGTGATGAATATTTTTATTTGCCTCATCGAAAAGAGCCTAGAGGTATAGGTGGTATTTTTTTTGATTATAAAAAAGATAATTTTGAAAAAGATTTTAAATTTATAAGAGATGTTGGAATCACATTTCAAATGCTATTCAATAAAATTATAAGAGAAAAATTGAAAAAAAAATGGTCTGCATATGATAAAGAATTACAATACATTAAAAGAGGGAGATATGTTGAATTCAATTTATTATATGATAGGGGTACAAAATTTGGATTACAAACTGGAGGTAACGTGGAAGGAATTTTAATGTCTCTTCCACCTCTTGCAAAATGGAAGTGACATGGATAAGGAACCAATAACTCTCAACGGATTAGAAAAACTAAAAGAAGAATTAATTTATTTGAAAGAAAAAAAAAGACCTGAGATAGTTGCGGCAATTGCAGAAGCTAGATCTCATGGGGACTTAAAAGAAAATGCAGAGTATCATGCTGCAAAAGAAGAACAATCACACAATGAGGGACGAATTACCGAGATTAATGATATAATCGCAAGAGCAAATGTAATTGATATAACAAAATTAAATAATGATGGTAAAATTATCTTTGGTTCAACAGTTTTTCTTGAAAACTTAGATACTGGTGAAAAAATTAATTACAAAATTGTTGGTAAAGATGAAGCTGACTTAAAACAGAAACTCATTTATTTTCAATCTCCAATAGGAAAAGGGTTAATTGGAAAAAATAAAAAAGATCTTGTTGAAATTAAAACTCCTGCTGGGACAAAAAATTTTGAAGTTATAGATGTTAAATATATTTAAAGACTAATAATTTCATCAATCTGTTTTTGAGACAACTTAAAATTATTATTTACCCATTCTTCTTCGATGTTTTTTAGTTTAATTCCTAAATCTTTTCCTTCTGGAATTTGATATTTTTCCATCAAAGATTTTGCATTAATTGGCATAGTAGGTAAATTTTTTGATCGAAACTGTTCAATTAATTTAACAAATTTTTTGTCAATTTTTCTTGAAGTAAAAATTCGAAAACTTAAAATATCAATTACAGACTGTATTCCTTTGTAATAAAAAATTTTATTTAAATTTTTTTCAGAAAAAGATTTTGATGAAATTTTTTCTTTATAAAAATTATCTATTATTTTTATTCTTTTTTTGGTCTTTTTTAGAAATATTAAATTTATATAAAAAATAATCAGCATTATCAGTACCATCTATGATCATAGCTGAAAGTAAAAATATAAAATCTGAATTTTCAACCTTATCTTTTATAAATTTATTTGGATTTGAAAATATTTTTAAATTTTTAATTTGAGGAAATATAATTCTAAATAATTCAATTGAAAATTTGTCTTTTGAAAGTTTTGTTAAAATATTTAGTTTTAAAAATTTTTTTAATTCACCCAATAGTCTTTCTTTAGATAAATAAGATATGCCAACTATATTTTTTTTCAATATTTTTGATGTTTCTAATTCATGCTTGTAATTTGAATAACTTAAATAAAATCTCAAGTAACGAAGAATTCTTAAGTAGTCTTCTTTAATTCTTTGTTCTGGATCACCAATAAATTTTATAATATTATTTTCTAAATCATTTTTACCATTACATGGATCAAACAAGTTTCCATCAATATCAGAGTAAATTGCATTGATTGTAAAATCTCGTCTTAAAGCATCTTTTTTCCAATCAGTCGAGAATTTTACCTGAGCATGTCTACCATCTGTTTCCACATCCTCTCTCAGGCTCGTTATCTCAAAATTATAATCTTCTATAACTGCAGTTATTGTTCCGTGTTCAATTCCTGTTTCATAAAAATTTATATTGTTACTTTTTAATGCATCACAAACCTGCTGTGGATTTAAATTTGTTGCAAGATCAATATCGTCAACTAACTCTCCTTTAATTATTTTTCTTATACATCCGCCTACGTATCTAATTTCAGAATTAGATGAAAAATTATTAATAGAAGTAAAAATTTTTTTTACTGGCGTATTTTTTGATAGGTCTATTATTTTTTTTGAAATATAATTAAGGTTATTAGTTCTTTTAATGAATCTGTTTAAAAATTTAATCATATATGGCTGGGGCGCTAGGATTCGAACCTAGGATGCAGGTACCAAAAACCCGTGCCTTACCACTTGGCTACGCCCCAATAATATCTTCATATAACACAAAAAAAATTAATTTATATAGTTTTTGATGTTTTACACCAATAATTTCTAAATTGGTTTTTCACTTTTTTTTCAGCCTCTTTACACTTTTTAACTGAATTAAAATAAGCAATTATTGCCGAACCGGAACCAGTCATTCTTACAAATTCCGTATCAGAAAGATTTACTAAAAAATTCTTTAGTTTCCTCAATTTTGGATATTTTTCTAGTGCTATTGCTTCTAAATCATTTTTACTATTCTTTAAAAAATTAATACTAAACATGTTTTTAGATGTTGATTTAAATTCTTGTTTAGAAAATTTTTTTAATTTTGAATAAATTTTTTGTGTTGAGCACCCAAAATTTGGTTTAACTATTAAAACATTAAATTTATTTTTTGGGCGTAAAATCGAAATATGATTATTTTTTTTTAAAACCAAGCTTGTTGAATATAATCCCAGAATTACATCTGATCCAACCGAATTACTTATCTTTATAATTTCTTTTTTTTTTAATCTTATTAATCTTTTTTTTATAAAAAATTTAAAAAGACATGCCGCATTCATAGAACCTCCTCCAAGACCGGCTTTTGAGGGTATATTTTTTTTTACAGTTATTTGATATTTATTTTTAAGTAGTTTTTTTTTTTCAATATTATTAAATAGTTGAGATATAGTATTGTTAGAATTAATTTTGTCAGAAAACTTTCCTTTAAAAATGATTTTATGATTTTGATTTTTAATTTTTTTTATCTTTATTTCATCGTGTAGATCTAAAAAACCAACAATACTCTCTATTTTATGAAGATTTTTTGATTTACCAATTACGTTTAAAGCTAAATTTATCTTTGCATAAGATTTGATTTTGAAATAACTCATTATGAATTTTGAAGTCCAGAAATTAGTTTAATCTTAATTTGCTCCAATAAATTTTCTTCTGCATCATCCATTTTTAGAACCATTGACCAGAAATACCTTGCCTGTAATTTTCTGTCTAATTTCCAAAGAATATCTCCATAGTGATCATTAACTATTGGGTCGTCTGGCATTAGTTGAATTGCTCTTTTTAAGAACATTTCTGCTTTAATAAAATCATTAACTAAATAATAAGCCCATCCAATTGAATCAATAATATAAGGATCATCATTTTCTTGTTCATAAGCTGTTTCCAACATTTCGATTGCTCTATTAATTTTGAAGCCTCTCTCTAACCAAGAATAAGCTAAATAATTTAGAACATAAGCATCATTTGGATTAATTAATAAAGATTGCAGTAAATCTTTATCGGCGTTTTCAAAATCTTTTAATCTTTCATAGCTTCCGCCTCTTCGATACAATAAGTCTGCTTTTACTTCATTATCATTTATTAATTCATCAATGATTAATGAATAATATTTTATTGCTTTTTTATATTTTTTTGAACTTTTATAAAAATTTGCGATATCAAATATAAATTTGTTATTAGGATTTTTAATTTTCTCGAATTTTGAAGATATATAGTTTAAAGCTTCTTCGCGGCTTCTTTCTTTTATAATTATTTGTGCCTCTTTTTTTGATCTATACCAATAATAAAAATCTTGATTTTTATCAAAATTTTTAAGGACGGTTTTTGATTTTTTATAATTTTTATTTAGAAATAAATTTTCTGCTACTAAAGATAAATTAAAAACGAATTTAGAATTTAGATAATTTGATAAACTTAAGTAAAAATTAGATTTATCATATTCATTTTGAGATGAATATAAATTAGAAATTAAAAATAAAAATTCTGCTACTATATCATTATGGTTCTTACATGAAAAAACTTTACTAAATTCTTTATTTTGATCTTTGTCAATCCAACTCTTACCTTGAGATAATAATAAAGTTGTATTTATATAATCTAGTTTACTTGTAATAGCTTTTGCATCTTCTATTCTGTTTTTTTCTATTAAATAAGTTAAATAAAAAAAGATATATCTCGAATAATCGGCTTGATCATTGTTAATAAGTTTTAAAAAGAAAGTGTCAGTATTTTTATCGTCTAAATAACATCGTTGAAAAGTTTCAGAAATTGAAGATAAGTTTCCAAAATTACTATTTTTATTTTCAATTTTTTTATTTTTAAATACATTAGCATATTGGATTAATGAATTAATAATTATAAAATTAAACCTATTTTCTTGAAGATCTTGAGGAACTAAAGATAAAATTTTTATTGTTTTGTTAATATCATTTTTTTTTAAATTATCTACAGCCAGCAAAATATATGCCTCAAAAAATTTTGAATTTTTTTTATTTTCATTGGTTTTAATATAATTGATTGCTTGAGTAACTTTGTCTTCCAAAACTAAGGACATTACTAATTTCTCCAAATATGGTTCATGTCGATTTAACAATATTTTTGAAGAGTTAAAAAAATCTAATGCTTGGGAATTGTTTTTATTTTCAAAAGCTACGATACCAGAAAAATAGTTTGATAAATTATTTGAATTAAATTCACTAAAACTAGTGCTTTTAGATAATAATGGGCTCTGATACAATAAGCCTATAATAAATATAAGTGTAATTTTTTTTTTAAGCATTAAATTTAAATAATATGACTAAAAAGTCTTCAGATCAAAATATGTCTTATAGAGAAGAGTTGTTAAATTCAATAGAGCCTAATTTCATATTCAGTAAAAAACCATTAAATAGATTCAAAATTCAAGAAACTCGAAAAATTAACAACAATTTAGATAAAATAGCAGAGATTGAAGAAATTAAAAAACTTATAAATTCAATTCAAAATTGTAATCTTAAAAATAATTCTCAAAATCTAATATTAGGAGATGGCAATATAAACAGTCAAATAATGATTATAGGTGAAGCTCCAGGGATCGAGGAAGAAAAAATTAGTAAAACTTTTCAAGGGGAATCTGGAGCTTTACTGGAAAAAATGCTTAAAGCAATTAATTTATCCAAGGAAGATGTATATTCTAGTTATGCAATAAATTTTAGACCGCCTGAGGACAGGAAACCAACTACCCAAGAAATTAAGAGATATTCTATATTTTTAAAAGAACATATTTCAATAATAGATCCAAAGATTATTATTCTTTTTGGAAGCACTGCAATGGAATCTTTAACTTCCTCAAATGAAAGAATTTCATCTGCAAGAGGTAAATGGAAAGAAATCATATTAAAAAATAAAACTTATCCAATAATGATAACTTTTAGCCCATCATATTTAATTAGGTTTCCAGAAAATAAAAAATTTTCTTGGGAAGATTTAAAAAAAATTAGACAAAAAATATTAGATTTAAAAATAAAATTTTAATGAAAATCACTGCTGGAGTTGATGAGGTTGGTAGAGGAAGTTTAATAGGTCCTGTTTATGCTGCAGCAGTAATTTTAAATGATAACATAAATTTAAAACTACTTGTAGACTCCAAAAAAATTAAAAAAAAGAAAAGAGAAATATTATCAAAATATATTAAAAAAAATTCAATCTGGGCTATAGCAAAAGCTTCAAAAAATGAAATTGATAAAATTAACATTTTGCAAGCGAGTTTACTTGCAATGAAAAGGGCAATAAAAAAACTCAAAAAAAAACCATCACATGTATTAGTGGATGGTATCAAAACTCCTTCTATGAATAATTATAAAATAAAAGCCATTATCAAAGGAGATAAAAAAATTCCTGCAATTTCTGCTGCTTCCATAATAGCAAAAGTCGCTAGAGACAATTTTATTATTTTGCTATCAAAGAAAAATAAGGGTTACCATTGGGATAAAAATTTTGGATATGGAACAAAACAACATTTAAAAGCTCTAAAAAAGCTAGGTATTACTAAACATCACAGAAAAACTTTTTCACCAGCATCAAAAATTTCTACACACAACATCTAGTTATCATTTGACTTTAGGACACAAGTTGAATCCAAATATTTCAATCCCAGGTTGACCCTAGAATCCTTTTCGAGTCTAATTAATTTTTATAAATGAAAACTGATTTTAAAAATAAAATTATTAATGGGGATAGTCTTAAAGAATTAAAAAAAATTCCACGTGAAACTTTTGATTTGATTTTTGCCGATCCACCTTACAACTTACAATTAAAAAGTGAATTAACAAGACCAGACAGGTCTAAAGTAAGTGCTGTAAATGACAAGTGGGATCAATTTGAAAATTTTAAAAAATATGATGAGTTCACACATTCATGGCTTAAAGAGTGTAAAAGAATTTTAAAAAAAGATGGCGCTATCTGGGTGATTGGAAGTTATCATAATATTTTTAGAGTTGGTAATATAATTCAAAATTTAGGATTTTGGATTTTAAACGATGTTATTTGGAACAAAAATAATCCAATGCCAAACTTTAGGGGTACACGTTTTACCAATGCACATGAAACTTTAATATGGGCATCTAAAAGTGAAAAATCTAAATACACATTTAATTATCAATCTTTAAAATGTTTAAATGATGATTTGCAAATGAGATCTAATTGGAACCTTCCAATTTGTAATGGTTCTGAAAGACTTAAAAAAAATGGAAAAAAAATTCATTCTACTCAAAAACCAGAAGCATTACTTCATAGAGTATTGTTGGCCACGTCAAATAAAAGGGATATGATTTTGGATCCATTTCTAGGATCAGGAACAACGGCAACAGTTGCAAAAAAACTTGGTAGAAATTATTTTGGCATAGAAAAAGAGAAAAGTTACTTCAAAGCTGCAAAGCAACGTTTAAAAAATACAAATCCTATTGAAGACAATTTACTGGATACTCTTAAAAATAATAGATCAAAACCAAGAATTCCTTTTGGCTCATTAGTTGAGCTTGGGATAATTAAACCAGGTACTAATATATTTGATAATAAGAAGAAAATAACTGCAAAAATTATGGTTGACGGTAGTATTAAGCATAATCAAGCAGAAGGCTCTATACATAAGGTTGCCGCTACAATTTTAGGGGCTGAAAGTTGTAATGGATGGACTTATTGGCACTGTGATATCAATGGACAAACATATCCGATAGACTATTTAAGACAAAGATTAGTTTCTAAAAATTAATTTTTATAAATTTTACCTAAGTATCTCTCTAGAAAATATTTGTTTTTAGTTAAATATTTTAAAGAAATATTTCTGAAAAAAGTCATTACTGGATTTGATAAATGAAAAGTAAATTCATTCAAAATAGATCTACGATTAATCATTTTTACTCTTTTCGATCTTGTTATAAAAAAATCCCTATTATTTAATATACTTTCATATAACTCATTAGCTCCCTCTATTGATTGAGATGCTCCTTGAGCAAAAGACGGTGGATACGCAAAAAAAGCATCTCCAACAAGAAATATATTTTTTGGTGAATTGTATGTATCTTTACTTACAAAAACTGGAAATAATTTCATATCTTGAAGACTTTTAAAAATCATTGGAGAAATTTGTTGAGAAAATTTATTTTTAATTTTCTCTAAAAAAAAATTTTCATCAAAAAGATATTTATTTTTTTGTTCCTCTAAAGTTAGTTGATATTTTAACATTCCAATAAAATTAAAGTTTTTTGATTTATCTACTGGATAAATCACATAATGAAAATTTGAACCTAAAAATAATGAGATATTTTTTTCGTTTAAATTTTGAAAGTTTTTTTGAGAAATATTCCCTCTAATAGCTATGGAAGCATTAAATATTGCATTAAATTTATTTTCAGAAATTAATGACTTGCCTTTGGAAAATACTCCATCTGAAATAATTAAATAATCATGTTTTTTTTTCTCACCATTATCAAATGTAAGGTTTATTAAATCTTTGTCATATTCAATTCGATTAATACTATAATTGTATTTAATTATTTCATCTTTAAGTCCATCTATTAAAAACTGAAGTAATTTTGATCTTTTTAATGTTGTATATTTGCAATTTTCAGAATTAAATTTTGAAATTTCTAGGTCACAAATTTTTTTTGAATTTTTAATTTCAAAAAAATCAATTTTTAGTGGATTAAATTTTTCCTCATCTGATATGAAATTAAAACCTATTTTATTCAAAAGTTTTACACTGTTTACCGACAACTGTATTCCATAACCCTCATTTAGTTCTATTGAATTTTTTTTTTCATAAATCGTGACTTGATAATCTCTTTTATTTTTAAACAAATTTGCTAAATACAAACCTGAAATACCCGCACCTATGATCGCGATATTTTTCATTTATAATTTTCTAAATAACTTACAATTTTTTTGGTAAAAGAAGGCAATGTATAATTATGTAAATTTTTAGGATCTATCCAATTCGGAGTTGTAACAGGCCAAGCAGTATTGTCATATTCTATTTTTATATTCATATTCATATTTGATATTTTAATATTTAAGTCTTTATTAAAATTTTTTGGTTTAATTAATTCTTGCATAGGAAAAATATCAAAATTTTTTAAAAAATTAAATTGAGTATTTTTGATTAACAAATATTTATGATTTTTTTTAAAAACTTTCAGTAAATAATACTTATCTTTATTTTTCTTCTTAATTTTATTTAAGGTAAAATTTTTTTTTTTAAATGAAACACACTTAGCTGATATTGGACATAGCTTGCAATTAGGATTAATCGGTTTACAAATTAATGCCCCTAATTCCATCAATGCTTGAGCATAATCGCTAGATCTTGATGTTAAGCCGAATATTTTCTTTTCTTTGTGCAAATTTTCTTTTGAGATTTGATGTTCTTTTTTTAAATATAAATATCTTTTAAGAACTCTCTCAATATTCCCATCCATAGGAATATAAGGTTTATTGAAAGCAATGGCTAAAATAGCACTGGCAGTATAATCACCAATGCCTGGTAAAGATTTTAATTCAAGAAAATTACTTGGTATGTTTTTATTAAATTCTTTTACAACTAATTGAGCTGTTTTTTTTAAATTTCTTACTCTTGAATAATAACCCAACCCCTCCCATAGCTTAATTAATTTTTGGTCATTAAAATTTGCTAATGTTTCTAGATCAGGAATATTTTTAATGAATTTTTGAAAATAAGGAATTACTGTAAATACCTGGGTTTGCTGCAACATAAATTCACTAACCAAAGTGTAATATTGCTTTTTTCTATTGGAAACCTTTTTTCTCCAAGGTAATGATCTTTTATTAATATCATACCAATTAAGAATTTTATTTGTTATTATCTGATCTTTCATATGCAATTTAAAAATAGTTCTAAGCAGAGAAACGTGCAAGGCTTAAGATCATTTAGAGACACTTTACCAAAAAATGTAAAAAAGATTATTAATAAAAAGGGTCATATTTACTCCGAAACATTAAATAATTGGAAATATATTGTTGGTGATGATCTATTTAAGTTTTGTTATCCAAAGTCTTTTAAAAATTCAAATCGATTCGGAGTAAGCACTTTACTAATTATGGTTAAAAGGGGTCATGAAGTTGATCTGGAATATTCAAAAAAAGATATTATGGATAAAATGAATAGTTTTTTTGGATACTCAGTTATTGAAAAACTAAAATTTATCAGTTTTGATGATGATCAAAATATTTTTTTTTCTAATATAAAAAAGGGAAAAAATGTGACAATTAAGAAATATCAAAATAAGATTAATAGTATTAAGAATGATAAGATTAAAAAATCTTTGATAGAATTAACTAAAGTATTTAAACAAAAATGAAAAATTTAATTGTACTTTTTCTTATCATTTTTTTTCAAACTTCATACACAAGCGCTGATAGCTCAGATAAAGTGAAGAGAATAATAATTGGTAACAAGAATGCAAAAATAAGTATTATTGCTTACGAGTCATTAACTTGTAGTCATTGTGCAAATTTCCATATTGATGTTTTGCCAAATTTAAAAAAAGAGTATATCGATACAGGTATAGCAAAGATTGAATTTAGGCATTTTCCATTAGATGTTGCTGCTTTTAATGCATCAAAAATTGCTCAATGTCAAAATGATGGTAACTCAGATATTTTAAATAATTTATATCTAAACCAGTCAAAATGGATCAAAGGTAAATCAATTGATGAGGTTAATGAGAACTTAAAAAGATTTTTAGTTTCAGAAGGAATTAAAATTGATTTCGATAAATGTACAACTGACAAAAACATAGAGGATTTTATTTTAAATGATCGAATCGAAGGTGTAAAAAAATTCAAAGTAAATGCTACTCCTACGATTATAATTAATGATAAAAAGTTTGAAAAATCTCTTAATTATAAAAATTTAAAAGAATCTCTTGAAAAACTGATATAAGTTAATGCATGGAGTTTAAAAAAATCCAGCTTAATGGATTTAAATCTTTTGCTGATAAAACAAACTTTCTCATTGAAGATGGTTTGACTGGAATTGTTGGCCCAAATGGATGCGGTAAATCAAATATAGTTGAATCATTGAGGTGGGTAATGGGGGAAACCTCTGCTAAAAGTATGAGAGGTTCAGGTATGGAGGATGTGATATTTTCTGGAACCTCAAACAAAACATCAAAAAATATAGCCGAGGTATCAGTATCAGTAAGTAATACCAATAATGAAGGTCCGATACAATATCGTGAGTTAGATGAGGTTCACGTTAGAAGAAAAATAGAAAAAGATAAAGGATCAAAATTTTATATCAATGATAAAGAAGTAAGAGCAAGAGATGCTCAAATGTTTTTTGCTGATCTTTCAACTGGAGCTCACTCACCTTCCATGATTAGTCAGGGACGTATTGGTGCTTTAGTAACGGCTAAACCAACTGATCGAAGGGCAATTTTAGAAGAGGCTGCTGGAATTTCCGGCCTACATGTTAGAAGGCATGAAGCAGAGTTAAGATTAAGTGCTGCTGAAAATAACTTAAAAAGAGCAGATGAGTTAAGAAGACAACAAGAAAAACAATTGGCCAATCTTCAAAAGCAAGCAGAAGAAGCAACAAAATACAAACTTATTTCTGAGGAAATAAAAAAAATAGAGGCTGGTCTTTACTATTTAAAATTAATTGAAATAGATAAAGAAATTACAATTGAAAATGAAATAAATACTGAAGCTGAAGGTGAGGTAAGCGGTTACAATGAAAAAATAAATGATCTTGAAAAACAAATTAAATCTGAAACTGAAAAAGTTAACCCACTCAGAGAGAAAAATATTGAAAATTTATCTAAAATTCAAAGATTAAATTTAGAACTACAAAGCTTAGATGAAGAGAACACTAGAATCCAGGAAGAAATAGAATCAATTAAAAAATCTCTTAAAACTTTAGAAGAAGATATATCTAGAGAGAAAGGCATTGTAATAGATGCAAATTCAAATGAAAAACGTCTTAAAGAAGAAAAAAATGAATTAATTGAAATTGATTCTAAATATTTTGAAACTGAAAAATTATCAAATGAAGACCTTGAAAGCGCTAAAAATAAATTAGATAAAGAACAGAAAGAAGTTGATGCTGTTATTAACAACATAGCTGATAGAAGTTTTAATATTAGCCTTGGATCAATTAATAACGTAAAAAACACTATTTCTAGAGCAAAAGAATTACTAGAAAGTAATGAAATTAATCAGGCGCTAACGCTTCTGGATAGATGCAATATTGAACTTGATAATTTTCTAAAAGATATCAAAGATGATAAAAGTAGAAATGAACTTCTTAATGTAAGTGAAAAATCTAATAATATAAAATTTCTTCAAGAAAAATATGCTGATGCGTTTAGTAAGAATCAGTCAATCAAAAAAGAGTCTATTAAAAGAAATGAAAGAATTAAAACAATTGAGACTGAAATAGAAAGCTGGAAAAATCTTTTAATTAATTCTGAAAAAATGGTTAATGAATTAACTGAGAGAAAAAGTAAACTCAACAATCAATTAGAACAATTAGAAAATCAACCTCGTACACAAGCAGAAAGAAAAGGACAAATTTCTGAAAACTTAAGAATCTCGGAAAAAGAAAAAGATCATAATGAAATAATCATAAATGAAACTGATGATAAAATTGAAAAACTAAGAAATGAGTTAAATGAAATTCAAGAACAATCAATACAAATAAGAGAGAGAAAAGCAAGTTCAAGTGCAACTATTGAAGGTCTTAATAAAAGAAAGTCAGACCTATTAGACAGAATTAGTTCTGAATTAAATTTGACTGAAAATAATATATTGGAAAACTCTAACTTAAATGGCTTAGAAGAATTACCTAATCATGTAGACCAGGAAGATCAATTAGATAAAAAAAAACAAGAGAGAGAAAAACTTGGATCGGTAAATTTAAAGGCTGATGAAGAGACAAATAAATATGAAGTTGAAATCAAAAAAATGGAACAAGATCGTGCAGATTTAGTTACAGCCATAATTAAATTAAAAGAAAGTATTAATGAATTAAATCAAAAAGGAAGGGAAAGACTAATTGAAGCCTTCGAAAAAGTTAACAGAAAATTTAATGAGGTGTATACAAAATTATTTAATGGAGGAAATGCAAAATTAGAATTGGTAGACTCTGATGATCCTCTTGAAGCTGGATTGGAAATGTTAGTAAGTCCTCCAGGAAAAAGATTACAATCCATCACGTTATTATCTGGTGGAGAACAAGCTTTAACTGCTTTATCACTTATTTTTGCTGTTTTCTTAACTAACCCATCACCTATTTGCGTTTTAGATGAAGTTGACGCTCCACTTGATGATGCAAATGTAACAAGATTTTGTAATCTTTTAGAAGAGCTTACAAAAATTACTAATACAAAGTTTATTATTGTTACTCACCATGCTCTAACAATGTCCAAAATGGACAGACTTTATGGTGTTACAATGCCTGAAAAAGGAATAAGTCAATTAGTTGCGGTTGACCTTCAAAAAGCAGAAAGTATGGTTGCTTAAAACTGGATGTCGAAAGATCAGTTCAAAACTCGCTTACAGATTGCAAAAGATAAACTTTCAAGGAAAAATTTAAAAGAGAATAATCAAAATTCGTCCTCTATTGGGGCTGCTTTTAAGCTAAGTACTGAATTGGTCTCTGCAGTTGCTCTTGGGACAATTATTGGGTTTATTTTAGACAAGACCTTTGGTACTAAGCCTTGGTTAATTATAATATTTTTTTTTGTTGGAGTGGTTGCAGGCATTATCAACGTAGTCAGATCAGCAAAAAATATGCAAAAATAGATTTTTTTTATGGCAGCAAACCCAATGACACAATTCGAAGTTTATCGAATTGGCCCTGAAATAAAAATAGGTGCATTTGATATATCTTTTACAAATGCCAGCTTGTTTATGGTTATTAGCTCTCTTGCAATCCTATTAATTTTTAATTTGGGTTCAAAGAAAAACTCTCTTTTACCAAGTAAGCTACAGCTACTAGCTGAGCTCAGTTATACTTTTGTATCTAAAATGATTAGTGATACAGCTGGATCGAAAGCAAGACCATATTTTGCATTTATATTTTCTTTATTTATGTTTGTATTATTCTGCAATATGTTTGGGATGATACCCTATACTTTTACTGTTACTAGTCATATTATTGTAACTTTTATGCTTGCGGCATTTATATTTATTGGGGTTACAATAATAGGTTTTATCAAACATGGTTTTGGCTATTTAAAATTATTTGTTCCAAGTGGAGTGCCTGCTGTTTTGCTTCCACTTATCGTTGTGATTGAAATAATTTCTTATTTGAGTAGACCAATAAGCTTATCAGTGAGATTATTTGCTAACATGATGGCTGGCCACACCATGATGAAAGTTTTCGGGGGCTTTGTAATAAGTCTTGGAATAGTGGGTGGATGGCTTCCACTTAGTTTTTCGGTTGCTTTAACAGGTTTGGAGATATTAGTTGCTTTTCTTCAAGCATATGTTTTTGCGATCTTAACCTGCATCTATTTAAATGATGCATTAAATTTACACCATTAAAAATATAGGAGGATATAATGGAATTAGAAGCAGCAAAAATGATCGGCGCAGGATTAGCAGCAATCGCTCTAGCAGGTGCCGGTGTAGGAATTGGAATAATTTTTGGAAATTATTTATCAGGTGCAATGAGAAATCCATCAGCGGCACAAAAACAATTTCCAAATTTATTGTTAGGATTTGCACTTGCGGAAGCAACTGGTCTTTTTGGATTGGTGGTTGCATTAATCATTCTTTTTGCATTTTAAATTTGAATGATTAAAAAAATTATTTTTCAGTTAATAATTTTTAGCTTTCTTTCAATAAAGAAAGTTTTTGCAGCTGAAAGTGGAGGTATGCCTCAATTGAATCCTGAATTTTGGATTTCCCAAATTTTTTGGTTAGCTTTGACTTTTGGAGTTTTGTATCTATTTTTATCAAAACTAATATTACCAAAAATTAGTGCAAATTTAGAATCTAGAAAATCACAAATATCAGATAATATTGGGGCTGCAGACAAACAGAGAGAAGAAAGCGAGACAAAATTAAAAGAATACGAAGAAATTATTTTTAAAAGTAAAAATGAAGCAAAAAGTATTTACAATCAGGCCAGAGAGAAAGCGTTAAAAGATATTAAAGCAAAAAGTGAAGTCTTAGATAAACAAATTAATGAGGAAATCAAAAAAGCTGAGGATGAAATTAATCAATTAAGGAAAGTCGCTCCCACAAAAATTAATAAGATAGCAATAGAAACAGCTTCTGAGCTAACTCAAAAACTGATTGGAGCTGAAGTTAATAATAGTAGTATATCAGCAATAGTTGATGATTTATCGAAAAGAAGTGGAGACAAATATTATGACAATTGATTCAACATTTTGGGTGGCAGTTTCATTTATTATTTTTTTTGGAGGCTTAATTTATTTAAAAGTACCACATAAGATTAATGATATCCTAAATAAACTCATCTTAGATATAAAAAACGAAATTGATGAAAGTGAAAAATTAAGAACTGAGGCAAAAACTTTATTAGATAATGCTCAAAAAAAACTTGATACTGCTCATAATGTAAAAAAAGAAATTCTCGATCAAGCAAAAAAAGATAGCGATAGACTAATTATTGAACTAAATGACAAATTTCATAAGTCATCTGATTTAAAGAAGAATTTAGCTGAAAATAAAATTAATCAAATGAAAGAAAGTGCAATTAAAGAAATAAAAGATGCTTCTATTAAAATTGCAATAGACTCTGTAAAAAAAATTATTACTACATCTATTGATAAATCTAAGCTCAGTACATTGTTTCAAAAAAACTTAGATGAAACTAAAGAAGAGTTAAAAAAAATTAACTCATAATACTCTTACAATTTTTCTAAAAAACTATAAATTAGCGAAATGAATTCTGTTGTAATTGGCTCTGGATTTGGAGGAATAGCTGCTGCTCTACGTCTCAAAGCTAAAAATCATAAAGTTACATTAATTGAAAAACATCCAGATCTTGGGGGAAGAGCTAGGGTGTTTAAAAAAAATGGATTTACTTATGATGGTGGTCCAACAGTGATTACAGCACCTTACCTAATAAATGAGCTATTTGAATTATTTAACAAAAATCCAAAAGATTATATTGAACTTTCTCCACTTAAAATTTGGTATCAGTTTGTTTTTGAAGACAACTCAAAATTTAATTATTCAGGTGATGAAAACGAAATGAAAAAACAAATTGAAAAAATAAATAAAGATGATGTCAAAGGTTACGAAAAATTAGTAAATTTTACTAAGAAAATTTTTGACAAAGGCTTTACGGAACTTGCAGATGTACCATTTGATAATTCTTTAATAATGATGCAGCAATTGCCAGCATTATTAAAACTTAAAAGTTATAAATCAGTTTATTCATTAGTTTCATCCTACATAAAAAATGAAAAACTGAGGAGAATGCTAAGTATGCATCCACTCTTAGTAGGGGGCAATCCTTTTACAACAACTTCTATTTATGGACTAATTTTGTATTTAGAAAAAAAATGGGGAATACATTATTCGATGGGGGGAACTGGAAATATTATAAAAGGTTTTGAAAAATTAATGAATGAAGTTGGTATAGAAATAATAAAAGATCATGAAGTAAAAAAAATTATTTCTAATGGTAATAAAATAAAAGGTGTCCAATTAGATAATCAAACTAACATTGAAGCTAATAATGTTATTTGTAATGCAGATCCACCAGCCGTTTATGAAAAAATGTTAGATGGAAGTAAAAATAATTCTCTCATGTTTAAATGGAAAAAAAACAGAATGGAGTATTCTATGGGTTTATTTGTTTATTATTTTGGAACAAGAATTACTTATAGTGATGTAGAACATCATACAATAAAATTTGGTGAAAAATATAAGGAACATCTTGATGATATATTTGAAAATAAAAAATTAAATAATGATATAAGTTATTATCTTCATAGACCTTCTGCTACAGACAAATCGATGGCTCCTCAGGGACAAGATTGTTTTTATGTTTTGGTCCCTGTACCAAATAATCAGTCAAAAATTAATTGGTCTGTAGAAGGTGAAAAAATGAAAAATTTGGTAATAGATAAAATGGAAAAAGATTTGATGCCAGATTTGAGAGAAAATATCGTTGAGGATTTTTATTTGACACCAGATTACTTCGAAAAAGATTTAAACACCAAGTATGGCTCTGGTTTTTCAATCCAACCAAAATTTTCACAATCAGCTTATTTTAGATTTCATAATAAATCTGAAATATTTGATGGACTTTATTTTGTAGGAGCTGGTACACATCCAGGAGCTGGAGTCCCTGGGGTACTTTCTTCGGCCAAAGTATTAGATAAAATTTTATAATGTCTAATAAAACCTACTTATCTGTTTATGCAAAGTCATTCAGTTGGGCTGGTTTTTTTTTGCCTAAGGAAGTATTAGATAAATGTTCAGCTTTGTATGCTTTTTGTAGAGTCGCAGACAACATTGCAGATGATAATGATGAAATAGAAATCAAAGAAAAAAAATTTACTCAATTTGAAAATGACTTTAATCAAAAAAACTTTGATAATCCAATTATCAAAAATATGTGGAATCTTGTTGAAGAATTCAACATATCATTAAAAATTGTTCAGGATTTATTAATTGGCATTAAATCAGATATTAAAAAAAAAGTTAAACTGAGTTCAAAAAAAGACCTGTTAATCTATTCATACAGGGTGGCTGGAACAGTTGGTTTGATGATGGCAAAGATTTTAGAGGTAAAAAAAAAAAATTCGCTTAAATCAGCTATTGATCTTGGAATAGCAATGCAATTAACAAATATATCTAGAGATGTAATAGAAGACTCGAAAAATAATCGATTTTACATTAAAAATGATTTTGAGGAGATTTCCTCAACTATTTATCTTGCAGACAGATTTTATCAAAATTCATTTTATTCAATAAAGGATATTCCAATAAACTTTCGTTTTTCTATTCTGGTTGCAAGAAGAGTTTACAGAAAAATAGGATATAAAATTCTAAATAAAAAAAATTTTGAAAATTATCAAAATTCTGGAAAGATATACGTTTCAAATTTAGAAAAAATCTTTGAGACTTTTCTTTCAATTTTTGACTTAATTAAACTATCATTCAATTATAAAGAGGATGGTCAAATACAACATGATCATACTTTGATTAGTGAAGAAATAAATTTAAATGAAAGATTTTGATTATATTATTATTGGTGGTGGATGTGCGGGGTTATCGCTCGCATATGAACTCGAACTCAATGAAAAATTAAAAGATAAAACCTTGGCAATTATTGAGCCAAGAGCAGAATATAAAAAAGATAAAACGTGGTCATTTTGGAAAGTAGTAGATCATAACTTTGATGATTGTGTTAAAAAAAGTTGGGAAAATTTTACAATTAATATAGCAAACAAGACTAATCATTTAGAATGTGTCAATTTCCCATATCAAAGTGTTGATAGTGGTTTATTTTATGAAAAAATTAACAATAAATTAAAAGAAAATAAAAATATTTCTTTCTTTAAAAATATAACGGAAGTAAATACAACAAATTCTTTTATTTTCAATAGCGTCCCGTCAATTAAAAAAGATCATCGAAATCTTTGGCAGCATTTTTGTGGTGTAGAAATTGAAACTCAAAATAATTTTTTTGATGATAAAATTTTCAACCTCATGGATTTTGACTGTGATCAAAGAGAAAGTGTTCATTTTTTTTATACACTACCCTATTCAAAAACTTCAGCTTTAGTAGAAACAACTTGGTTATCGAAAATGAATGATAGTTCTAAAAAAGATTATGACGCTCAAATAAAAGTTTATATTGAAAATCATTTAAAACTTAAAAATTACAAAATTACCTATAAAGAAGAAGGTGCAATACCTCTGTTCTATCCATCACACAAAATAGAAAAAAACAAAATAAATATAGGTACAGCTGGAGGTATGACAAGATTAAGCACGGGCTATACTTTTCTTAATATTCAAGAGCATAGTAAATATATTTGCAAAAATATTGAGAACATTTCTAATTTAAAAAAATTCGAAATAAGTAGAAAATACCAATTTTTAGATGACATCTTTTTAAGAGTTCTTGAAAAACATCCTGAGAAAATGCCTGATATATTCTTTAAAATGTTTAAGAGTTCGCCAAAGACTGTTATAAAATTTTTGTCCAACAAAAGTAATTTTTTCGAGGATTTGTCTATAATATTTAAAATGCCAAAAATAACTTTTATTAAAGCTTTATTTTATTAATTATAAAAAAAATGAACTATAAGATTAAAAAAATAAATTTAAATCATTCTTTTATTTTTTTTTTATTTTGTAATACTTTTTCAGTAATAACTTTTATAATTACTTATTTTACTATTTCTCCATTAATTTGTTTATTATTAATTTTAGTCATTGGTGTTTCTCATGGTTCCCTTGACAATGAAAAAGGAAGAAAGCTTTTTCAAATATTAGGTATTAATAATTTCTTAATTTTTTATTTGTCATATATCTTAATTGCATTAATTGTAATTATTTTATGGCTAATTATACCGTCTGTTTCTTTAATTATTTTTTTAATCGTAGCCGCATATCATTTTGGTAAAGAAGATACTCAATTTTTGATAGTTGAAAATACATATTATAACCAGTTATTATTTTTTTTAAAAGGTTCATTAATAATTTTAGCGCCAATGTATTTTCATTTTGATGAAACAATATCCATATTTAAATTATTACTAATTGATAATGAGTCTTTCTATAAACTCTTGGATTTAGTTGAAACAAATAAGATTTTACTTTACAGTATTGTTCTCTCAACTTTATCTAGCATTATATTATTTGCTAAGAATTTTGAGTTTAATAAATTTACAATTTTTTTTGATTATTTTTCAATAATAATTATAAATTATTACTTCTCTCCTTTGGAAGCATTTACGATTTATTTCTGTTTTTTACATTCTGTAAGACACTGTATTTCATTAATTTATGATTTAGATAAAAATAACATGGCAAATGGTTTGAAAATCTTTACAAAGAAAGCTTTACCGCTTACCATTCTCACTGCTATTTTTTGTTTTGTAGGGCTCTATTTATTATATAATACTTATAGTTTTGACAGTTCAATTCTTAAAATAATATTTATAGGTTTGGCGTCTTTAACCTTTCCACATATATTGCTCGAATATTTGATTGAAAAAAATGAAAAATAAGGAATTAAAAATACTATTGTCTGCTCCTAGGGGTTTTTGTGCTGGTGTTGAAAGAGCGATAGAAATTGTGGAAAAATCTATCCAAAAGTATGGTGCTCCAGTTTATGTTCGTCATGAAATAGTTCATAACAAATTTGTTGTGGACGATTTAAAAAATAAAGGAGCTATCTTTGTGGAAGAACTTGAGGAAATAGAAGACAAATCAAGACCAGTAATTTTTTCAGCACATGGTGTTCCAAAAAAAATACCAAATGATGCTGAGAATTATAATATGACTTATGTTGATGCTACATGCCCTTTGGTGTCAAAAGTACATAGAGAGGCTGAAAATCTGCATAAAGCTGGTTATCATTTAGTTTTAATTGGACATCAAAACCATCCCGAAGTTGTTGGCACAATGGGTCAATTACCTAAAGGATCTATTGATCTTATTCAAAATGAGGATGATGCCAAAAAATATATTACTGAGAATAAGAAAATTTCTTATGTTACCCAAACTACTTTATCAGTTGATGATACAAAAGATATAATCAAAATATTAAAAGATAAATTTCCAAATATTAAGGAGCCAGCAAAAGATGATATTTGTTATGCTACAACAAATAGACAGATGGCTGTTAAAAATATTGCAAAACAATGTGATTTATTTTTTATAATAGGCAGTAGAAATTCCTCTAATTCTGTCAGATTAGTTGAAGTTGCAAAAAAATCTGGCTGTTTAAATTCTCAATTAATCCATTCGCAAAGTGAAATTCCATTCGATTTAATAGAAAATTCAAATACAATCGGTATTTCATCTGGTGCTTCTGCACCTGAGATCTTAGTTGATAATTTTATAAACGAATTAAAAAATAGATATACAGTTAGTATAGATGAGGTCGAAATTATCAAAGAAGATGTGGTTTTCAAAATTCCAAAAAAATTAAATTAAAATGGCTGTTTATACAAAGATAAATAAAAAAGAAATTTCTTATATCAATAAAAAATTTAAAGTAGATAAAATTATTAGCTTTAAAGGTATCAAGCAAGGAATTGAAAATACAAATTATTTATTAAAATCAAAAAAAAATAAATTCATACTAACAATTTTTGAAAAAAGAGTTTCTAAAAAAGAAATTCCCTTTTTTATGAAACTAATGGACCAATTAAACAACTATAAAATTAATTGTCCAAAACCTATCAAAAATAGAAACGGCGATTACTTAATAAAAATCAAAAATAAAACAGCCTGTATTGTTTCATTTCTTAATGGAAAGGATAAAAAATCTCTTAGTCCAAAAAATTGCTATGAGATAGGAAAGATGATTGCACAATTGCATTTATCTACAAGTAAAATTAGACTTTATAGAAAAAACTCTATGGGTGTTAAAAATCTTAATCCTTTATTAAATAGTATAAAATTTAAATCAAAAAAATTTACTAATTTAGAAAAATTTTTAAAAAATAACTTTCAAGAAATTAAAAAAATATGGCCAGAAAAATTACCAAAAGGAATAATACATGGAGATTTATTTATAGATAATATTTTTTTTAGAAATAACAAATTATCAGGAATTATCGATTTTTACTTTGCTGCAAATGATTATTTTATGTATGAGATTGCTATTTGTATTAATGCTTTATGCTTTGATAAGATAAATTCAAAATTTAAAATTAATAAACTAAAAATAAGAAATTTAATTAAAGGTTATGATAAAATAAAAAAAATTTCAGCCAAAGAAAAAAGGTCATTAAATATTTTATGCAGAGGAGCTGCAATGAGATATTTTCTTACTCGTCTTTACGACTACACAAATACACCTAAAACTGCACTTATAAAAATTAAAGATCCAAAAGAGTATTATCAAAAGCTAATAGTACACAATAATTTAAAGGGTTATAAAGATTATTTAAAATAATGATAAAAATTTATACTGATGGCTCTTGTTTAGAAAATCCTGGTAATGGTGGTTGGGCTGCGATAATAAATGAAAATGGAAATACTAGGAAAATAAGTGGTAATGAAAAAAATACGACAAACAATAGAATGGAATTAATGGCTCCTATTAACGCTTTAAAAAATATGGAACCTAAAAGTGAAATTGAAATTTTTACAGACTCTCAATATGTAAAGCTTGGGATAACTGAATGGATAAATACTTGGGTAAAAAATAATTGGAAAACTTCAAAGAAAGAGGATGTAAAAAATAAAGATTTATGGCTTGAGCTGTATAGCCTAAACCAATCACTAAAAATTAGATGGAATTGGGTAAAGGCCCATGCGGGCAATCCAATGAATGAAGAGGCTGATTTATTAGCAAAAAAAGCGGCTAATTTAGATTAATTTAAAAAAGTTTTCTGCTGCAGATATTTCACAAGAACCCGTATCTTTTTCTTCTTGTAATTTAATTACTTTCATATTGTCAACTAACATGGTGTATCTATTTGATCTAATGCCTAGCCCTCTTCCACTTTTATCTACTTCGGCACCTATTGCTTTAGTAAAGTTTAAAAAAGGATCCCCCATCATTATAATCTTATCACCAACATTATTTTCTTTACCCCAAGCATTCATAACAAAAGGATCATTAACAGACATGCATATGATCTGATCGATTCCTTTATCTTTGAATTGTTGATACATATTCAAATAACCTGGTAAATGTTTAGCAGAACAAACTGATGTATATGCTCCAGGTAAGCCAAAAATTACAGTTTTTTTATTCTTTAATAACTCTTCAATATTTTTTTTTATTGGTTCACCATTTTCTAAAATAAAAATTTCAGAATTCGGAACATTATCATTTTCATTTAAATTCATTAAACTCTTTCTTTAATATGTTTTTTAATTTTATTAAGGTCATTATCAATTATATCATAATTTTCTTTCTCATTTAATATAAATGCTAATTTGTCTGGCAATTCAGCTTTAATACTTATTGCTTTTTCAATTGCGCTTGGAAATTTACAGGGATGAGCTGTAGCTAATACAATATTATTTCCTTTAAGATTAACTTTATCAAAGGCTCCATATCCTATTGCACTATGTGGATCTAAAACCTTATCAAATTTTTTATAAACAGTTTTAATAGTATTTAAAACTTCATTTTCATCCATTCGTGATGATACAAAATCAACATGTATTTTATCTAAATTTTCTTTATTAATTTCATATTTTCCTATTTGTTTAATTCTTTTCATCACATCAATTGTTTTTTTATCATTTTGATCATTCAAATCATAAATAAGCCTCTCAAAGTTGCTTGCTATTTGAATATCCATACTTGGTGAAATAGTCTCTAAAACATTTTCTACATAGTAGTTACCATTTGAGATCGCTCTATGTAAAATATCATTTTGGTTTGTAGCAACAATAAACTTATTAACTGGAAGACCAATTCTTTTTGCCAGGTATCCCGCATAAACATCGCCAAAGTTTCCTGTAGGAACTGAAAAATTTATTGGCTCACTTTTATCTTTAATTAAAAAATAACAATAAAAATAATATACACTTTGAGCAATAATTCTTGCCCAGTTTATTGAATTAACCCCTGACATTTTAATTTCATTTGAAAAGCTTTGATCAGCAAACATTGCCTTTACTAAATTTTGACAATCATCAAAATTTCCTTCTATAGCAATATTAAAAACATTTTTTTCACCAACGGTTGTCATTAATCTTCTTTGGACAGGTGAAATACGATTATTAGGGTGAAGAATGAAAATATTTACATTTTTTTTACCCTTAATTGCATCAATAGCCGCTGCACCTGTGTCACCCGAAGTAGCTACAACTATATTTATTTTTTCATTTTCATTTTTAAGGTGATAATCATAAAAATTTCCTAAAAGCTGCATAGCTATATCTTTGAAAGCTAATGTAGGGCCATGGAATAACTCAAGCACAGATCGATCTCCAATCTTCACTAAATCAACTACATTTTTTTTTCTAAAAACTGAATAAGATTTATCGATGATTTTACCTAAATCAGGTTCGCTCATAAAATCACCAATAAATGGATAAATAATCTTTTTTGCTAATTCAGAGTATTCAAGTTTTTCAAATTCAATTAAATCACTTTGATTATATTTATGCAGTGACTTTGGAATGAATAACCCTCCATCATCAGCTAAACCTTTGATAAAAACATCCTTAAATTTAAAGCTTTTTGAGCTATTTCTAGTACTTACGTAGTTCATTTAATAATTCTTTTTTCTAAAATATAAATATAGCAAAAGAATTGAAATCGCTAATGAAAACCAAGTTATCGCATACTTTTTATGATTATTAGAAATATTAGCAGTAATTTTTTTTGGTTTAGGAAATTGATATTTTCCATCTAAATAGATTATATATTCAGAAAACTCTTTCCCAGTAAACTTTAATATATCTTCTCTATTTAAGCTAAACCAATAATTTTCTTCAATTTCATTGTCAGGTTTAAAAATATTCTTCCTTCCTTGTAATTTTAAAGTTCCAATAATATTATTCTCATCAAAAAAATTAATCTCTTCAGTATTTTTTTTTTCAAATGGTATCCATCCTCTATTAATTAAAAAATTTTCTTCATCAATCAAAATTGGATTTATAACTTCAAATCCTGGTGTTCCATTATCATTTAAATTATATAAATAAATTTGTTTATCTAAATCAATTGATCCTGATGTTTTGATTTTTAAATAATTTTTTTTATTAGATTGAGCTAGCTCAACAGGAGGATTTTTCAAAGAATTTTCTATTTCTGAAATAAGACTAAGCTTCCAATTTAAACGAACTATTTGCCATGAACCAAGAGCTACAAAGATTGATATAAAGAAAATTACAAAGACTGAAAATAATAATTTATTCTTCAAAGTTCAAAAATTAACTTCCCCAGATATAAATTGCTGCAAATAAAAACAACCAAACTACATCAACAAAATGCCAGTACCATGCAGCTGCCTCAAATCCAAAGTGATGATCTTTTGTAAAGTGTCCTCTTTTACCTCTAAATAAACATACTGCTAAAAATATTGTTCCTACAAGGACATGAAAACCATGAAATCCTGTCGCCATATAAAATACTGAACCATAGATATGATCTGAAAAAGAAAATGATGCATGTTGATACTCGTAAATTTGTAAAAGAGTAAAACAAAATCCTAAAACTACTGTTAACCATAAACCTTGGATAAAACTTTTTCTATCACCTTCAATCAATGCATGGTGTGACCATGTCACAGTAGTTCCAGATAATAGTAAGATTAGAGTATTTATTAAAGGAATATCCCATGGGTCAAAAGTTTCTATATCTTTAGGCGGCCAAACGTATCCTACAAATTCATTTGGAAAAAGACTTACATCAAAGTAAGCCCAAAACCATGCTACAAAAAACATTACCTCTGATGCTATAAACAAAGTCATTCCGTATCGATGATGTATTTGCACAACAGGTGTATGGTGGCCTTGATGTTCAGCCTCAATCACAACATCTCTGAACCACATATATGCTCCGTATATTAAAAGTGCAAAACCCAGATACATACCCCATGAAACATCTGTATGAAGATAATAAACTGACCCTAATGCAAGAACTAAACACGAAAATGAAACGTAGATAGGCCAAGGACTTGGATCTACTAGGTGATAATCATGTTTTTTTTCAGCTGACATTTTTTTGGATTATGATTGTTTATAATAATCTGTCGAGAAAAAAGTATAAGACATAGTTACATCTTCTAAGTTTTTTACTGTTGGGTCATTGACCATTTCGGGGTCTAAATAAAAAGTCATCACATATGTCGCTTTTTCTCCTGCTTTTAATTCTTGTTTTTCGAAGCAAAAACATCCTAATTTACTATAATATTTTCCAAAACTTGATGGTGAAACATTAAAACTTGCTACACCAGCTGTGGGTTCATTGCTATAATTCGTGACTTCAAACTCAATTTTATTAACCTGACCAACTTTCACATCGATCACATTAGTTCTAGCTTTAAAATCCCATGGTAAATTGTTCACATTGGTATCAAATCTAACGCTCACTACTTTGTTTAATACTATTTTTGGGGCGTTATTAGAAATTTGAGTAGTTCCACCAAAACCAGTTACTCTGCAAAACAAATCATAAAGAGGCACAGCCGCATATGATAAGCCTAACATCAAAATAAAAATTCCTGATAATAATAAAGGAGTAAGTTTCTTTTTTTGCATCATATTGATCTTTCAAATACTCCAGTATTGTAAAGTGTAAAAAAGAAAAGAAAAATCATAAAAGCAATAATTGCTAAAGCAGTTAATATATTTTTTTTCTTTGTTTTTTTATCAGGTGTAATCATAAAATCTTATCTATCAGAAAAAGTACAAAAACTAAAAATAAATACAAAATTGAATATCCAAATATTGATTTAGCTTTTTTCGGATCAAACTTATTTCTCTTAAATTTATAAAGCTCATAACATAAAAAATTGTAATAAAAAGTTAATAACAATGCAGGAATTAAGAAAGCTAAACCAACAAAATTTATCAAGAAAGGATAAATAATCACTGGCAACATTAATAATGAATAGACAAATATGTTAGTCTTTGTGCTCTCGACACCATTAGTTAGTGGTAACATAGGTATATTTGCTTTTTTATAATCATCTGATTTATACAAACTCAAAGCCCAAAAATGTGAGGGTGTCCAAAAAAATATTATTAAGAAAAACGCTAGCGGTTCGATAGATAAAGATCCCGTAGCTATAGTCCATCCAATTACTGGCGGAAAAGCGCCTGCAGCTCCACCAATAACTATATTTTGTGGTGTTCTTCTTTTTAACCAAATTGTATAGACAAAAACATAAAATAGAATTGTTAAAAGTAGAATAGCTGCTGAAATTCTATTAGTAAAATAATCTAAAGCTACAACAGAAATAATAGATAGTGTAATACCAAAGATAAGTGCTTGGTTTCTGTTGACTTTTCCAGTTGGTATAGGTCTTAAACAAGTTCTTGTCATTAAAGCATCAAGATCGGACTCGTACCACATATTCAGTGCACCTGCAGCTCCTGCTCCAATAGAGACTAATAAAATTCCTATGATGGCATCTTTTGTTGATACAAGATTTGGTGAGGTTAACAAACCAACTGCACAAGTAAAGATCACTAATGACATTACTCTAGGCTTCATTAGTTTAAACAGTTCAGAAAAATTGAATAAATCCTCTTGACTTAAACTTCTTTTCTTTAGCCTTGAATTACTCATTAGTTTTTTTTACACTTTTATTAGCTATGAGATTTTTGTGTTTCCTGATCATCCTCAAACTTTGGTAATTCTTCAAATGTATGGAAGTTTGGTGGAGATGGAACAGTCCACTCTAGAGTTGTAGCTCCTACTCCCCATGGATTTTGAGCAGCTGCTTTCTTTTTAGCAAAAGAATATATAAGATTTACAAAAAACACTGCCAGTCCTGCAACCGCAACATAAGAACCAATTGAAGAAATATAATTCCATCCAGCAAAAGCATCTGGGTAATCAGCATACCTTCTAGGCATTCCAGCTAATCCTAAAAAATGTTGAGGAAAGAAAATCAAGTTAACACCAATAAAAGTTAACCAAAAGTGTAATTGTCCCAACCACTCTGAATATTCATAGCCAGACATTTTTGAAAACCAATAGTAAAAACCTGCAAAAATTGCAAAAACAGCTCCTAAAGATAAAACATAATGAAAGTGAGCAACTACATAATATGTATCATGCATAGCAGTATCTACTCCAGCATTAGCTAATACTACTCCTGTTACGCCACCAACTGTAAACATAAAAATAAATCCAAGTGCCCATACCATAGGTGTTTTAAAGGTTATTGACCCACCCCACATGGTTGCTATCCAAGAAAAAATTTTTATCCCTGTTGGTACTGCGATTATCATTGTTGCAGCTAAGAAATAAGCTTTTGTATCTGTGCTCAAACCTACAGTGTACATATGGTGTGCCCACACAACAAATCCTACTACACCAATTGCTACCATTGCATAAGCCATACCTAAATAACCAAAAACTGGTTTTTTAGAAAATGTTGAAACAATATGGCTTATCATTCCAAAGCCAGGAAGAATTAAAATATAAACTTCTGGATGACCAAAAAACCAAAATAAGTGTTGAAACAAAACAGGATCTCCACCAGTTTGCGCTTCAAAGAAAGCTGTTCCAAAGTTTCGATCAGTTAATAACATTGTTATTGCACCAGCTAGCACCGGTAAGGACAATAATAATAAAAACGCTGTTACTAAAATCGACCAAGCAAATAATGGCATTTTATGTAAAGTCATACCTGGTGTTCGCATATTTAAAATTGTAGTAATGAAGTTAACTGCACCTAAAATAGAAGACGCTCCAGCTAAGTGTAAACTCAAAATAGCTAAGTCCATCGCAGGGCCTGGTTGTCCAGCTTTAGAGGATAAAGGTGGGTATATAGTCCATCCTCCTCCAACTCCTTGTGCACCTGGAGGGCCATCAGCAAATATCGATAAAATTAATAACGTTAAAGAGACTGGTAATAACCAAAAAGAAATATTATTCATTCTTGGAAATGCCATATCGGGAGCACCTATCATTATAGGCACAAACCAATTACCAAAACCACCAATCATCGCAGGCATTACCATGAAGAAAATCATGATTAAACCATGACCTGTTACTAAAACGTTATACAAATGATAATTTCCACCTAAGATACCATCACCAGGATGCATTAATTCCATCCTCATTAAAACAGAAAATGCTGTTCCTATAACCCCAGCAACAATTGCAAATATTAAGTACATTGTGCCTATATCTTTGTGGTTAGTTGAATAAGCCCAACGTTTCCATCCTGTGGGTGTATGGTGATCGTCGTGTGATGCTGTTTGTGTATACATATTTATTTACTCGCTATTTTTAAATTATCATTTTTAATTTCTTCTTTTGCAAATTTTACTCGAGCCTCTGATAACCATTCTTGATAATCATCCTCGCTTACAACTCTAACAGTAATTGGCATAAAGGCATGTTTAATTCCACAAAGTTCTGAGCACTGACCATAGTATGTTCCTTCCTTTTCTGCTTTGAACCATGTTTCATTAATTCTTCCAGGAACTGCATCTCTTTTGACCCCAAAAGATGGTAAGGCCCATGCGTGCAACACATCATTAGCTGTGATTAAAACTTTTATTACTTTATTTACTGGAACAACAACCTCATTATCAACAGCAAGTAATCTTGGTTGATCAGCTCTCAAATCTTTTTCTTCAATCATATAAGAGTCAAAAATTATGTTTTCGTCAGGATATTCATATCCCCAGTACCACTGATATCCAATGGCTTTAATAGTTAAATCAGCTTTTGGTATTGTGTCTTGTTTATATAAAATTTTAAATGAAGGTACTGCCATTACTATTAAAATCAAACACGGAATCAAAGTCCATAAAATTTCGACAGTTACATTATGTGTTCTTTTAGATGGATTCGGATTTGCTGAAGCTCTAAATCTTACACATGCATATAGCATTAAAAATAAAACAAAAACACTGATCGCAATTATGATTGGGAGCAAAAGATTATTATGAAAGTTAACAATATCTCTCATTCCATCCGATGCAGGGTTTTGAAATCCTAATTGCCAATCTTTTGGTTGATCAGCAAAAGCTGCTTGAGTGATAAAAAGACTTGAAAATATAAATAAAATTTTTTTCATTTTTAATAGCTATATAAAGCTCTTTTGTTAAAATTACACTTTAGTTTTCGCGACAATTTATCAATTAATCACATAATTTATGATTGAAATAGCAGAAATAACTGCTGTTTCCGATCTTAAAATATTCTCATTTATTTTAATAGATTGAACACCTTTAAAAGCAAGAATCTCTTCTCTTTCAGCTTCTGAAAAGTCACCCTCTGGGCCTACAATAATGCAAACTGGCTTGTCTGTGAGTTTTGATTTATCAATTTTATTATTATTGGTATTTAAATCTGTAAAAATTAAATCCATCAAATTTTTTTTTAATAAGCTATTTAAATCTTGGGCATCTTCAATTGTTGGCACATTGATACGGTTTGATTGTTCACTTGCCTCAATTACAATTTTTTCTAAGCGCTCTTTATTAATTTTTCTAACCACTGTCCGGTCAAAAATAATTGGTAAAAATTTTGTTACACCAAGTTCTGTTGCTTTTTGGATCATAAAGTTTTGATAATTCGATTTAATAGGAGAAAATGCCAACCATAGTTCTTTGGTATTTTCTTTTTGTCTAAGTTGCTTAATTGTTTTAAACTCAACAATATTTTTTGATATTCCTAATATTTTTGCCTCCCACTCTCCATTTTTATTAAATAAAGAAAAAACTTCATTTTCTTTAACTCTCATTACTTTAGTTAAATAATGCGATTGAGACTTATCCAATTTTTCAATCATCTCTGAAGATAGTGCTGCTGAAAAAAATAATCTTATATTACTCATTTGTGTTAAGTTAATTTATGAAAAATATTAAAGCAATAATTTTTGATGCGTATGGCACATTGTTTGACGTAAATTCTGCTGCAGAAAAATGTAAAGATCAAATTGGAGATAAATGGGAAGGTTTTGCAAACTTTTGGAGAACTACCCAACTAGAATACACTTGGCTTAGAAGTTTAATGAAAAGACATAAAGATTTTTGGAAAATTACAGAAGACAGTTTAGATAAATCAATGAAAGCTTTTAACATAGATCCTTCGATGAAGGATGAATTATTAAATTTATATAAAGTTCTCTCTCCTTTTAAAGAAGTGCCTGAAGTTTTAAAAGATCTCAAAGAAAAAAATTTTAAATTAGCAATTTTGTCTAACGGAACCCCTGACCTATTAAACGAGTTAGTCAAAAGCAATAATTTGGATAATGTTTTTGATGATCTTTTTTCAATTGAACAAGTGGGAATTTATAAACCAGATTCTAAAGTTTATGACATGCCAATTAATAAATACTGTATAGAAAAAAATGAAGTAGCTTTTTTAAGTGCAAATACCTGGGATGTTTCAGGTGGTGGTAACTATGGCTATCAATCTATTTGGGTAAATAGAAATAAAAATATTTTTGATAATCTAGATTACAAGCCCAATAATGAAGTTAAAGATTTAAGAGAACTTATAAATTTAGTTTAATTACCAAGACGAATTTGGTCCGTTCAAGAATTCAATTTCTTCTTTTGTAGATTCTCTTCCTAGAATTTTATTTCTATGAGGATATCTATTAAATCTTTTGATAGCTTTTGTGTGGTCTTTCCAAAATTTTTTTATATCAACCAAACCTGGATGGTCTTGAAGGTATAATTCCATAAAATGATACGCCATCTCATGGTCAAACATTTCTTCACTGTGAATTAAAGGCAGTAGCATAAAAAACCTTTGGCTGTGGTCCATCTCTTTTAAAAAATCAGATTTGATTGCATAATGAACAATTAGTCTTGTTTTAGAATCTTGTTCAAAAGCCCTTTTGTGGTCTCTAAACATATTCCTTGAAAATTGATCAAATAAAATAACAAGTGCGAGACTGCCTAAAGCAGTGTCTTGCCAATCATCATATTCATTCAAACTTGCTTTTTCATAGTCGTTTAAAAATTTTTCTCGAATTAACTGATCAAACTTTTCGTCTTTTTTAAATCTTTTTTCAGAAGGCGTCTCGACAAACCAAAAGTCAAGAATTGCTTGAGCTCGTGGATTCATATTCTATTCTCATCAAAATTTTTATTCAAATTAAGACTTATATTTCTTGAATTTTTATTATTCCAGCTTGAAAGTGATTTTAAAATTGGAATTAGTGATAAGCCAAATGTTGTTAAAGAATATTCAACTTTTGGAGGCATTACACTTTTTACTTCACGATTAATCAAACCATCTTGCTCTAATTCTTTTAATTGTTTTGAAAGCATTTGTTGAGTTACTTTTGAAAGATTTCTTTTTAATTCTCCAAATCTAACTTTTTTTTTATTAAAAAGATTAAAAAGAATTCTTATCTTCCATTTGCCACCAAAAAAATAAGTGGCTCTTTCAGCGGGACAATCAGCAATTTTATTCATAGTATGATTTTATATACCAGTATGTTTTTAAAGCGTAATTGACTATTTTTACCAAAACTTTAAATAAGAATCAAACAAATTAATTAGAAAGAGGGGAACATGGCTAAAGGACAAAGAGCAGGCGAAAGTGCAATTGCAGTAAATGTTGAAGAAGGAAAATCTTATTATTGGTGCAGTTGTGGTAAGAGTTCAAAACAACCTTTTTGTGACGGCGCTCACAAAGGTTCTGAATTTAATCCTGTTGCATATAAAGCTGAAGAAACGAAAAAAATGTTTTTTTGTGCCTGCAAACAAACAAACAATCCCCCATTTTGTGATGGATCACATAACAAAAAGTAACATTGAAAATTTAGATTTAACAATTAGTCTAATAATACATGACAATCGAAATAGATAAAATTATAGACCCAATTCCAGCATCTGATGGTGCTGGAGTGAAATTAAAAAGAAGCATTGGTGTAGAACCAAATTATTTTGATCCCTTTTTAATGTTAGATGAATTTGGTTCTGAAAATAGCGAAGATTATATTGCAGGATTTCCACCCCACCCTCATCGAGGAATTGAGACAGTTACTTATATGTTGGCTGGAGACTTTGAGCATAAAGATAGCACTGGCGGTGAAGGTAGAATGACTGCTGGTGATGTTCAGTGGATGAAAACAGGAAGTGGTATTATTCATTCAGAAATGCCTGCAATGAAGGAAGGTAAACTTCACGGATTTCAATTATGGATTAACATGCCAGCTAAATTGAAAATGAGTAAACCGGAATACATTTATATTGATGCTGATAAAATGGCTGTTCACAAAGATGATGAGAAACAAGTAAAAGTTATCGCTGGTAAATTTGAAAAAGCTGAGGGTCCTGTTAAAGGACATAATGTTGAACCAGTTTATTTTGATGTTGAGCTAAATAAAGATAAAGAATTTAATTTTAAATTACCCTCTACTCACAATTCATTTATTTATTTAATAAATGGAGAAATTGAAATTGGTGAAAAAAAACATGATAATGTGAAAGATAGTACTTTAATTCTATTAACAAAAGGTGAAGATATAACTGTAAAAGCTAAATCGAATACTAAGTTTTTACTCATTTCTGGAAAACCAATTAATGAACAAATAGCTAGAGGTGGCCCATTTGTAATGAATACTAAGGCTGAAATCTTGCAAGCTGTTCAAGATTATCATAATGATACATTTGTAAAATAAATTATGAAAGCTGTAGTAATTAGCAAAACTGGTGGACCAGAAGTTTTAGAAATTAAAGATATTAAACTTGAGGATCCAAAATCTGGTGAGGTTTTGATAAAGAATGAAGCTATTGGCTTAAACTATATTGATACTTATCATAGATCTGGACTATATCCTGTTGAACTTCCATCAAATATTGGAATGGAAGGTGCAGGTACAATAGAAAAAATTGGACCTGATGTAAAAGATTTTCAGGTTGGGAATAGAGTAGCGTATGCATCCATGCCTATTGGTTCATATTCAACACATAGAATTTTTCCAACAAAAAAATTAGTAAAAGTACCTAATGAAATAGAGTTAGAAAATGTGGTAACATTAATGACTAAAGGATTTACTGTTTTCTATCTACTTCACAAAACGTATCCGGTTAAATCGGGAGAAACTATTTTATTTCACGCAGCTGCTGGAGGTGTAGGACAAATATTTTGTCAGTGGGCTAAAAGTTTGGGGTGTAAAGTAATTGGAACAGTCGGATCAGATGAAAAAATTCAAATTGCGAAAAATAATGGTTGCGATCATGTAATTAATTACTCAAAAGAAAATTTTGCTGAAAAAGTAAAAGAGATAACTAATGGTGAAGGTGTTCCAGTTGTTTATGATGGTGTTGGTAAAAAAACATTTGATGGTTCAATTGAATGTTTAAAAGTGAGAGGGATGATGGTTTCATTTGGTAATGCATCTGGTCCTTTAGACCCTTGCAATGTAACAAAATCTTTAGCGCCAAAAGGTTTATATTTAACCCGACCAAGCATAGCCCACTACACTTCTAGCAGAGAAGAATTAGATGAGGCTGCAAAAAAAGTATTTGAAATGTTTATTGCAAAAAAATTTACTTTAAATATTTTTAAGAAATATACTTTAGATGAAATTGTCAAAGCACATCAAGATTTAGAGGCTAGAAAAATTCTTGGCCCTGCAGTTATACTGCCCTAAGAAACATCAACATCCATATCAGACATGTGAAGCTTAAGAGCGTTTGTAGAAATATGTATTTCTCTTATAAAAAATAAAATAGAAATGATCATAGATAAACAACATGATCCAAAAATTACTCTTGCAATGAAGATTTCATTTAAATAAAGACCTAAAACTGTAAGCATATTAAATAGAAAGCCGAATGCGGCAAACATAATTGTCCATCTTAGTAAAGTTATTCGCCCACTCAAGTTGATAAACTGTTTTTTCCACTCTGCTGGAATATGTTTTTCATAAACATGTTCATCATGCAATTCTCTAATTAATTTACTCAAAGAATGAAATCTATTACTATATACACTCATTAATAGGGGTATTGCTGGAAACATTAATGCAGTAACTGTGTAATCTATATTCATCGAATCAATTTGATTATCAATCTTGTGTTTGTTATTTACAAGTAAAATTTATGAACCAAATTTATCTTTTTGTTGAATTAACAAGGTTAAAAAAACCAATTGGTTTTATGCTTTTATTTTGGCCTTGCGCTTGGGGTCTGACATTAGCGTATGATTTCTCTGGAGAGAAAATATCTTATTTATTTTTTTTATTATTATTTTTTTTGGGTTCAGTTTTAATGAGATCTGCAGGTTGTATTATAAATGACATTGCAGATAAAAATTTTGATAAAAAAGTTGAAAGAACTAAAGATAGACCAATAGCTTCAGGCAAGATTTCTGTTCCTCTAGGTTTTTTTTACTCTGGAATACTTTGTTTAATTGCACTTATAGTTTTGTTGCAATTTAATAAATTTACAATTCTTTTGGCATTAGGATCAATGCCTTTAGCTTTCACATATCCTTTAATGAAAAGGTTTACATATTGGCCTCAACTTTTTTTAGGTATAACCTTTAATTATGGATTAATATTAGGATGGACCTCTATAAAAGATCAAATAGATTTTATTCCTTTAATATTATACTTTGGGGCCATATTTTGGACATTAGGTTACGACACAATATATGGATATCAAGATATTAAGGATGACGAAATTATAGGATTAAAATCAACTTCAATTAAATTTAAGGATAATCCAAATAAATTTATTACATTATGCTACTCTGTTTTTTTAATAAGCCTCTTAATAGTAGGAATTTCTTTAAAATTGAATAACTTTTTTTATTTAGTATTCATATTAATAATATTACAAATGACTTTTTTTCAACTTAAAAGAATTGATATAAACAATAGTAAAAAATGTTTAGAAATATTTAAATCTAATAACTATTTAGGCTTTTTTGTTTTAATCAGTCTTATTGTTGGAAAAATATAAATGACAAGCGATTTTCAAATATTAAAAAGACTTTACTACGACTATACAAAAAAATATGTTAATAAAATTATTCTTTCAGTCTTTTTTACATTATTGTTAGCAGCAAGTACTTCTTCAGTAGCTTATCTATTGGATCCAGCGATAAAACAACTGTTTATTGAGCAAAAAAAAAACCTAATTTTAGTTATACCAGGCTTAATTGTTTTAGCGTTTGTAGTAAAAGGTGTGTCGTTATATTTAGCAAAAGTTATAATGATTGGAGTTTCAGCCGATGTAACTAAAGATATACAAGTAGATATATTCAAATCAATATTGTATGCGGACTCTAAACTAATTGAAAACAAGCATTCTGGAAAATTTATAAGTAACCTATCAAATGATGTTTCAATGATTACAAATCTTGTGAGTACAGTAATTTTAAATCTTTTTAAAGACAGTCTCACTTTAATTGGCTTATTAGGGGTAATGTTTTATCAAAATTGGAAGTTAACTTTATTTGCTATAATAATGATCCCTGTCGCATCCCTTGCTGCTAAGACTCTTGGAAAAAGAATAGGTAAAGTCACAGGACAACAAATGAAACGTGCTGGTAGCCTTAATGCATACCTAATTGAAATTTTGAAAAATCATAAAATTGCAAAAATTTTCCAAAGAGAAAATTATGAACAAAATAGAGCAAATGAACTTATTGAAGCAGTTAAAGAAACCTCAAAAAAAATAAATATTATATTTGTTAGGGCCTCTCCAATCATGGAAATACTCACAGGTATAATGATAGCATTTTTAATATATCTTTCAGCAAATCTGATCTCTAAAAATGAATTGGAAGTTAGTAATTTTTTTTCTTTTTTAGCTGCTATGATGTTGGCTTACCAACCTGTCAGATCTCTAGCAACATTAAATATTGCAATTCAACAAGGTTTAGCTGGTGCTAAAAGTGTTCTTCCCGTTATTGATTACATTCCAGAAGTTCAAGACAGAGATAATTTAAAAGAGTTAATCGTTGATGAAGGGAAAATAAATTTTGAAAAAATAAATTTTAATTATTCTAAAAATCAATCTGTGGTTTTAAACTCTATAAATCTTAATATTCCAGGGAAGAAAATGACAGCTTTAGTTGGACATAGTGGTGCTGGAAAATCAACAATATTGAATTTAATACCTAGATTTTATGATGCAAACTCAGGTGATATCAAAATAGATAATCAGTCAATTTATAATTCATCTTTGTATTCGTTAAGAAAGAATATTTCCCTGGTAAGTCAGGATATAACTTTATTTGATGATACAATTCTAAATAATATTAAATATGCGAATATAGATGCTTCTATGAATGATATTAAGGAGGCTGCTGAGTATTCTTTTGCGAGTGAATTTGTAGAAAAATTACCTAATAAATATGATACCTTGATAGGAGAAAATGGTGTTAGGTTATCTGGTGGTGAAAAACAAAGATTATCTATTGCAAGAGCTATATTAAAAAAAAGTCCCATAATTTTATTAGATGAAGCCACATCATCATTAGATGCTGAAACTGAGAGTAAAATTCAAAAAGCAATAAATTTTCTAACAAAAGGCAGAACTACAATCGTTATTGCTCATAGACTTTCTACAATATTAAATTCAGACGTAATTTATGTAATTGATAAAGGAAAGGTTGCAGATTACGGAAATCATGATGAGTTATTAAAAAATTCAATAACTTATAAAAACTTTTATGAAAAACAGCTTAAAAGATCATAATGATTTTTTTTTATAGAATTTTTATAAACTTAATATTAATTTTATCTCCCTTCATTATTCTATTTAGACTATTAAAAAAAAAAGAAGATCTTTATAGATTTAAAGAAAAATTTGGTTTCTTTAAAAACTTTAATTCTAAAGGAAAACTTGTATGGTTTCATGGAGCCAGCGTTGGTGAATTTCAGAGTATAGTTCCTATGTTAGAAAAATTAGAGAAATCTAATGAAATTAGTAAAATATTAATTACATCTAACACTTTGAGCTCTTCAAAAATTATCTCAAAAATCAAATTAAAAAAAATAGTACATCAATTTTTTCCTATAGATAATAATTTTATTGTTAAAAAATTTATTAAACATTGGAAACCATCTATTGCATTATTTGTTGACTCTGAAATTTGGCCAAACATGTTTGTCAATCTTGATAAAAATAAAATTCCAATAGTTCTTATGAATGCAAGAATAACTAAAAAATCTTTTACAAGATGGATTAAATTCAAAAATTTTTCCAAATATTTATTTAGTAAAATAGAACTTTGTCTATGTTCAAACAAAGAAACTAGTATCTTTTTAAAAAAGTTGGGTGCTAAAAATATAAAATATTTTGGAAATTTAAAATATTCTCAATCAGAAAATGAAAAAATTGAAATTGATCATCAAACAATAAAATTTATATCACAAAGGACTACATGGTGTGCTTCTAGTACACATAATGAAGAAGAAAAATTTATTGCACTTGTTCATAGTAAGTTAAAGAGAAAATATAAAGATCTGTTAACTGTAATTATACCAAGACATATAGATAGAAAAGAAATGATACGTAATCAGCTAACAAATTTAGGTTTAAAAGTACATATGCACGAACCAAAAATGAGGATTAATAAAGAAACTGATATTTATTTAGTTAATTCATTTGGAAAGACAAAATCTTTTTATTCAATAATAAAAAATGTATTCTTAGGTGGATCTTTAATAAATCATGGGGGTCAAAATCCATTGGAAGCAGTCAGATATAACTGCAACATTTTGCATGGGCCTAATGTATCCAATTTTAGAGAAATTTATGAATTTCTTAATAAAAAAAATATTTCTAATAAAATATATAATGTTAATCAAACCTCAAATATCCTTAAAAAATTGTTTAATAAAAAGGTGCAAACAAATATAAAAAAAAAAATTAATACAATTGGTCAAAATATTTTAAAAAAAAATATTTATGAAATAAATTTAATTTTAAAAAAAAATGAATTTTAAAAAACCAAGATTTTGGGACTTGCCAAAACCAAATATAATTTCTTATTTATTAACCCCTTTTTCTATTCCTTTTATTATTAAAAATTTTTTTTTTAGTATCATCAAACGAAAAAAATCAACAAGTATCAAAACAATTTGTGTTGGGAATATTTATATTGGAGGAACAGGTAAAACTCCTCTTACTATAAAAATATATGAGATTTTAAAAAAGCTAGGTAAGAATATTGCAACTGTAAAAAAAGATTACTCTGATCAATTAGATGAACAGAAAATTTTAAGAAAAAAAACATCATTAATTATTTCAAAATCAAGAACCAAAGCAATTCAACAGGGAATTGATAAAGGATATAGCATTTTGATATTTGATGATGGACTACAAGAAATGAAAATTGATTATAATTTAAAATTAGTATGTTTTAAATCAAAAAATTGGATTGGAAATGGTCTATACATACCGGCAGGACCATTAAGAGAAAAGATTTCAAGCTTAAAAAAATTTGATGTAGTTTTTTTGAATGGAAAATCAAATAATTTTGAAAGAATACGAAACCAAATCCAAACTATTAATTCTAATATTAAAATTTTTAATACATTTTATAAAATATCAAACTTAAAAAAATATGACCTAGACTCAAAATATTTAATATTCTCTGGTATAGGAAACCCATCTGATTTTAGAGAAATCTTGCAAGAAAATAATTTTGATGTCGCCCAAGAAATGGTATTCCCTGATCATTATAAATATAGTGAAAAAGATTTTAAAAAAATTGTAGATATTGCCAAAGAAAAAAATTTCAAAATTATAACAACAGAAAAAGATTATATGAAAATTTCAAATCAATTCAAAACTGAAATTGAATTTTTAGAAATAGATTTAGTCATTCAAAATGAGAGTGAATTACA